>DAIMHB010000007.1:0-16164 GCA_036723545.1 Beijerinckiaceae bacterium | reverse complement strand
GGAAAAAGTTTTTGCCCTTTTTCCGCGCCTCAAGGAGCGCGCGCCGCAGCGCGGCGGCAAATTGTCCGGCGGCGAGCAGCAGATGCTGGCCATTGCCCGCGCGCTGATGAGCCGCCCGCGTCTGCTCATGCTGGACGAGCCGTCTCTGGGTCTTGCCCCGCTGATCGTCAAACAGATTTTTGACGCCATCCGCGATCTGAACCAGAAAGAGGGGCTGACGGTGTTTCTGGTCGAGCAAAACGCTTTCCACGCGCTGAAACTGGCCCATCGCGGCTATGTCATGGTCAATGGCGCCATAACAATGTCGGGCACAGGGCAGGATTTGTTGTCGCGCCCCGAAGTGCGCGCCGCTTATCTCGAAGGGGGGCATTGATGAACTTTATTCTCTCAGGCGCAGGCAATTCACCTCTGTTCATTCTTGTGGTGAATATTGTGGTGATCATCATTGGCTTGTCCATGGCTTTTGCCTCTGGCCGCGCCATAGCCAAGACATGGCGGCCTTTTGCCAATCTGCCGGTCTATATCCTGATTTTAACGGCGGCTGAACGGTTCCTGCATTATGCGCTGGCCGGACAAGAGCTGCTGTCCCTGCCCTTTTACGGCATTTCCTTTGTGATCTTGATGGTTTCGGGCGCTTTGGGCTATCGCAGAATGCGCGCGCAGCAAATGGTGACGCAATATTCGTGGCTGTATCAACACGCGGGCCAGTTGGGCTGGACAAGCAAGCCGGAGACACAAATTTAAAATGTGACCGCATTTTATTCAACTTTCGGATATGTGCCTGTTGCACATGTTCGTTTTCAAGTGACTCTCTGCCCGAAACGCGCCATAAATTGCGCAAGGCGGGAGTTACCTGCCGCTTTCGGATCCGGCTGATCCGATATATTTAGGGGAGTAATCGAATGAAAAATGTCTGGATGACCGGCCTCGTGCTGGCTGCGGGCCTGGCTTTTGCAGGCGCCGCCAATGCTCAGGTCAAGCTCGGTGTTGCTGGCCCAATTACCGGCCCGAATGCTGCGTTTGGCGCACAGCTGACCAATGGTGTTAATCAGGCCGCAGAAGATATCAATGCTGCGGGTGGTATTCTCGGACAGAAAATCATCGTCGTCACCGGTGACGACGTGTCTGACCCGAAGCAGGGCGTTTCTGTTGCCAACAAGTTTGTTGGTGATGGCGTCAAGCTGGTGGTCGGCCACTTCAACTCCGGCGTGACCAATCCGGCTTCCGATGTCTATCAGGACAACGGCGCTCTGATGATCACCCCTTCGGCCACCAACCCGAAAATCACTGAAAAGGGCATGTGGAACGTGTTCCGCACCTGCGGTCGTGACGACCAGCAGGGCAAGCTCTGGGCTGACTATGCAGTGGCCAACCTGAAGGGCAAGAAAATTGCCGTCGTGCATGACAAAACCACCTATGGCAAGGGTCTGGCAGATGCCGCTCTCGGCTATATGCACGATGCAGGCCTGAAGGAAGTTCTGTATGAAGGCGTGAACACCGGCGAGAAGGACTATTCCGCAATCGTGTCCAAGCTGAAGGCTGCTGGCGCTGACTACATCATGTGGGGCGGCCTGCACACAGAAGGCGGCCTCATCATCCGCCAGATGCGTGATCAGGGCATGAACACTGTCATGATCTCCGGCGACGGCATCACCGACAACGAATTTGCTTCGATCGGTGGCCCAGGCGTTGAAGGCACTCTGATGTCCTTCGGCCCAGACCCACGCAACAACCCGCTCGCCAAGAATGTTGTGGCTGAATTCAAGGCCAAGAACTTCGATCCAGAAGCCTATACCCTGTATTCCTATGCTGCTGTGCAGATCATGAAGCAGGCTGCCGAAGCTGCAAAGAGCCTCGACACCAAGAAAATGGCTGAAGTCATGCATTCCGGCGTGGCGTTCCACACTGTGATGGGCGACATTGCCTATGACAAGAAGGGCGACCGCACCACTGTTGACTACGTCTGGTATGTCTGGAAAAAAGGCGCCGACGGCAAAATCACCTATGTGCAGATGTAATATTTCTGCCTAAGAGGAAAGGCCCGCCCTGTGCGGGCCTTTTTTATCCCAGCCTTGCCAGACCGGGAAACAGCTCCAGCAGCCAGAATGACAGGCTCTGAAAGGAGCCGGTGAGAAAGGCTATGCCGGTGAGCACCAGCAAACCGCCGACAATTTTCTCCATCAGCCCAAAATATCGCCGGAATTTCTGCATGAAGGCCATGAATGGCCCCATCATCAGCGCAGCCAGCACAAAGGGCACGCCAAGCCCCAGCGAATAGGCCGCCAGCAGAACCGCACCTTTCACCACGCTCGCCTCGCTGGAGGCCACCGCCAGAATGGTTGCCAATATTGGCCCGATGCAGGGTGTCCAGCCAAAGGCAAAGGCCATCCCCATCAGAAAGGCACTGCCAAGCCCCGGCTTCTGCACCTGAACCCGCGCCTCCCGATAAAACAGGCCAATGCGGAACAGACCTAAAAAATGCAGCCCCATCACACTAATGGCCAGCCCCGCCGCCAATGACAATTCGGCCTGCCATGTGCGGATAAAAGCGCCAAAGGCCGAAGCTGTCGCTCCCAGCGAGACAAACACCGTCGAAAATCCGGCCACAAACAAAAGTCCGGCGCGCAGAATATCGCGGCGGGCAGCTTGCGGCGTTTCCGACTCCAGCTCCTCAAAGGTTGTTCCGGCAACAAAACAAAGGTAGGGCGGCACCAGCGGCAGCACGCAGGGACTTAAAAACGACAAGAGTCCGGCAAAAGCCGCTGCAGGCAGGGACACATCTGTCATGTTAAAACCTGTCTGCCCGATAGGGCTTGGGATCGGTGAAGGGGGCTTCGCCCACAATCATTTCAGCCAGCAGGCGCCCGGACACCGGCCCCAGCGTCAGCCCGTGATGCTGATGGCCAAAGTCAAACCACAAGCCTTTGTGGCGCGGCGCAGGGCCGATGACGGGCAGCATATCCGGCAGGCAAGGCCGCGCCCCCATCCAGGGCGCCAGATCCAGCCGCTCGGCCAGCGGAAACAGCTTGCGGGCAATGGGCTCAACCTTGGCCAGCTGCACCGGAGTTTTGGGCGCGTCGCGGCGGGCAAATTCCGCGCCGGTGGTCAGGCGTATGCCTCTGTTCATCGGGGCAATGAGATAGCCATTGTCCACATCCAGCACCGAATGATTGAGCACAGCATTGCCCTGGCGCTGATAATGCATGTGATAGCCACGCTTGATGCCCAGCGGGATCGGATAGCCAAGTGGGCGGAAAATCTTATCCGACCATGGCCCCAGCGCCACAATCACGTCACGAGCTTCGAGATAACCCTCTGCGGTGGTCACGCGCCAGCCCTTGGCCACCTGCGCCAATGTGGTGGCATCGCCTTTGAGAAAGCGCCCGCCACGGCTGGTGAACAATTTAGCATAGGCCTTCACCAGCGCGCCGGGGTCGGGCACAAAGGCCGGATCGGTGAAATGAATAGCCCCCAGAAGGCCGGTTTCCAGATGCGGCTCACGCTGGGCCAGAGCCGCGCCATCCAGCACGTCATAATTTATGCCATATTGCTGGATCTTTTCAGCGTCTTTAAGGGCTTTCTCCATGGTTTCGCTTTTGCGGAACATTTTGATCCAGCCGATTTTCTTGCACAGATCCATGACACCGGCCTGCGCCATCAGCGCCTCATGCTCGGTGACGCAGCGCTCGATCAGCGGCAGTGCCGCCATCGCACTGCGCAGGGTGGCGGCTTCGGTCGATTGCGCCGCATATTTGAGCAGCCAGGGCAGCACGCTGGGCAAGGCCGAGAGATGATAATTGGCCTCTGAAGTCTGGTTCAGCGCATATTTCAGCAGCATCCGCAGATCACGCGGGAAGGAATAGGGGAAAATGCTGGAGCGCTCGATAAGTCCGGCATTGCCGAAGCTGGTTTCATCTCCTGCCGTGCCGCCCTTATCGACCAGCACAACATCCCTGCCTTTGGCCTGTAAATGCAGAGCCACTGAGACACCCACTATGCCCGCACCCAAAACAACCGCATCCGCTTTCATGCCTGACTCTCCTGTCTGATTGGTCAAGTTTGGGCCAGACTGCGCCGCATTGCAACACGCAGAACGCAGTGCTTTGTCGAATGTCGACCTAGACTCATCCCCTGCCCCTATGCTAGGCGACATTATGAGACCAATTTCCATTCTCCCTTCGATCCTTGCCGCCGATTTTTCACAGCTTGGTGCGGAAGTGCGCGCCGCCATGACTGCGGGCGGCGATCTTGTCCACCTTGATATTATGGACGGGCATTTCGTGCCCAATATTTCCTACGGGCCGGATGTGGTCAAAGCCCTGCGCCCGCATACGGACAAACACTTTGACGTGCATCTGATGATCTCCCCTGCCGACCCCTATCTTGAGGCTTTTGCGGCAAGTGGCGGCGACATCATTACTGTTCATGCTGAAAGCGGCCCGCATCTGCACCGCTCCTTGCAGGCGGTGCGGGCGCTGGGCAAGCGCGTCGGCGTGGCGCTCAACCCCGGCACTTCCGAAAGCGCGATTGCGCATGTGCTCGATCTGGTGGATCTTGTGCTGGTGATGACGGTCAACCCCGGCTTTGGCGGACAGAAATTCATTGCCCCCATGTGCGAAAAAATCCGCCGCGTGCGGGATATGGTGGCTGGCCGCGACATAGACATTGAAGTCGATGGCGGCATCACCGCAGACACGGCAGGTGCTGTGGCCGCAGCGGGCGCCAATTATCTGGTGGCGGGATCGGCGGTATTTTCGGGCGGCCCCGCGCATTATGCGGCGAGAATCGCGGCGATCCGTCAGGCCGCTGAATCCGCGCGCGGGATGGTGGCGTGACTATTATATCTCACCCTTCGAGAACCTCAGGGTGAGGGGTTGAAATCACCGACCTTCATCCTGAGGAGGCCCCAAGGGCTGTTTTGACGGATGGAGAGCATGAAAGGACAGAAATATGATCCCCCGCTACTCCCGCCCCGAAATGGTTACCATCTGGGATGCGCAAACCCGCTTTCGCATCTGGTTTGAAATTGAGGCCCATGCCTGTGATGCGCTGGCCGAAATCGGCGTCATCCCCAAAGAATCGGCAAAAAACATCTGGGACAAAGCCGGTCATGTCACCTTTGATGTTGCCCGCATTGACGAGATCGAGCGTGTCACCAAGCATGATGTCATCGCCTTTCTGACGCATCTGGCCGAATTTATCGGGCCGGATTCGCGCTTTGTGCATCAGGGCATGACCTCGTCGGATGTGCTGGACACCTGCCTGAATGTGCAGCTTAGTCGCGCCGCCGACCTGCTGATTGCCGATGTTGATGCGCTGCTGGCCGCGCTCAAGCGCCGCGCCTTTGAGCATAAAATGACGCCCACCATTGGCCGCAGCCACGGCATTCATGCCGAACCGGTGACCTTCGGCCTGAAACTGGCGCAGGCCTATGCCGAATTCTCCCGCTGCCGCGCCCGCCTTGTGGCGGCCAAAGCTGAGATTTCCACCTGTGCCATTTCCGGCGCTGTCGGCACATTCGCCAATATTGACCCGCGTGTGGAAGCCCATGTCGCGGCCAAGCTGGGCCTGAGTGTTGAGCCGGTTTCAACGCAGGTGATCCCGCGCGACCGCCACGCCATGTTTTTTGCCACCCTTGGTGTGGTCGCCAGTTGCATCGAGCGCCTCGCCACCGAAGTGCGGCATTTGCAGCGCTCGGAAGTGCTGGAAGCGGAAGAATTCTTCTCGGAAGGGCAGAAGGGCTCCTCGGCCATGCCGCATAAGCGCAATCCGGTGCTCACCGAAAACCTCACCGGCCTTGCCCGCCTTGTGCGCGGCATGGTGACGCCGGCCCTTGAAAATGTTGCACTCTGGCATGAGCGCGATATTTCGCATTCCTCTGTCGAGCGGATGATCGGCCCCGACGCCACAATCACGCTGGATTTTGCGCTTGTCCGCCTCACCGGCGTGATTGATAAATTGCTGGTCTATCCCGCCAATATGGAAAAAAACCTCAACCGTCTGGGCGGGCTGGTGCACAGCCAGCGCGTGCTGCTGGCCCTGACGCAGAAGGGCATTTCGCGCGAGGATTCTTACAAATTCGTGCAGCGCAATGCCATGCCGGTCTGGCGCGGCGAGGGCGATTTTCTCACCCTGCTGAAAAAGGACGCCGAAGTCTCCAAAGCGCTCTCCGAGGCCGAGCTTGAGGAACTGTTTGACCTTGGCTATCACCTCAAGCATGTCGATACGATTTTTGCGCGGGTGTTTGGGTAGGGCTTTTTCTGACCAGAACCACAAGGCGGAGGCGTGGATACGCGGGCTAAGCCCGCGCATGACGCGTTTTATTCTGTAAAACTATGTTCAGTCTCGCCATGCGCGTTCCTATATCAAACGCGGGGATTGACATGCCTCTGCCTACTCGTATGCGCTGCCTCAAAATTCGGGTGGCATAAGCGCGTATTTCATGCGAATTGCGGTTCAGTCACGCTCAAAAGGATCGCCGAATGAAAACCCCCTCGCTTCACATGGGCCGCGCCGAATGGGTCATGCTGCTTCTGCTGTCCTGTTTCTGGGGCGGGTCGTTCTTTTTCTTCAAAATTCTGAGCACCGCCCTGCCCCCCTTCACCATTGTGCTGGGCCGTGTGGGCATAGCGGCGCTGGCGCTCAACCTCTATCTGCTTGCGCGGCGCGATTTTATGCCTTCCGCGCTCGCGCTTTGGCGCAGTTTTCTGGTGATGGGCATTTTGAACAATGTCATTCCCTTCACGCTGATTGTCTTTGGCGAAACCCGCATTGACAGCGGTCTGGCCTCCATTCTCAATGCCTCAACGCCGGTATTCGCTATTTTATCGGCCCATCTGCTGACACATAATGAAAAAATAAGCTGGAACAAGGGCTTGGGGGTTATCTTCGGCTTTGCCGGTGTGGCGGTGCTCATCGGGCCGGAGGCGCTGAAGGGCCTCGCCAATGCCGACCTTTATGGCGAGCTGGCCTGCCTGCTGGCGGCTTTCACCTATGGCTTTGCCGGAATTTATGGCCGCCGCTTCAAGGGTTTGCCGCCAATCAAGGTGGCCACCGGTCAGATTACGGCGAGCACGGCCTTTCTAATTCCCGTTACCGCCCTTGCCGAGCACCCCTGGACATTGCCCATGCTAGACGTGCATATATGGGCGGCGCTGCTGGGCATAGCGCTGCTGTGCACGGCGCTGGCCTATATGCTGTTTTTTCGTATTCTGGCGGCGGCAGGGGCCACAAATGTGCAGCTTGTCACCTTTCTGGTGCCCATCAGCGCGCTAATTCTGGGCTGGCTGTTTCTGGGCGAGCATCTTGCGTTCAATGCGCTGGCCGGCATGGCGATGATCGGCCTTGGGCTGATGTGCATTGACGGACGCCTTCTGCCCAAGCGCACTGGACAAATGGCCGGAAAATCTGGCAGAACGATATAAATCCAGCGGAATTATTATGAAACTTGCAGACAGCTCCATCATTCTTGTGCCCGGCTTTGGCGACTCCACTCAGGATTACTGGGTGCACCGCTGGCAGGCGAAGCTCTCAACGGCCAAGACCATCGCGCTGGCCAACTGGAACCATGCCGCCAAAGCGCATTGGGTAGCGGCCATAGTTGACGCGGTTGCGCAGGCCGACAAGCCGGTGGTGCTGGTGGGCCATTCGCTGGGCGTGGCGGCCATCGCCCATGCGGCTCCCCATTTGAACAGGCCGGTGGCAGGGGCCTTTCTCGTGGCTTTGTCAGACTGGAACCGGCCAGACCTTTTGCCCGGCGTGACGCATGATTTTGCGCCCTTGCCGCAGCACCCCCTGCCTTTCAAGTCTGTTCTGGTCGCCAGCCGCAATGATCCCTACTGCGATTATCCCGTCGCGGAGGACTTTGCCCGCCATTGGCACGCCACCCTGATCGATGCCGGTGAATCCGGCCATATCAACAGCGAGTCCGGCCACGGCCCCTGGCCGGAGGGCCTGATGAGCTTTGCCGGTTTTTTGAATAAATTATAGATTTCCGCTGAAAACCATTTGCCTTTATACGCAGAACCGTAAAGTCTTACACCAACGCCGCATCACATATAAGCGGCAGCTATGGGAGAGACTGATGGATAAACCGGACCCGCATGACACTCTAGAACAGCGAACAATGAGCAAGGTGAGCCGCCGCCTTGTTCCGTTTCTGATGTTTTGTTATTTTATTGCTTATCTTGACCGGGTGAATGTCGGCTTTGCCGGTGCCACCATGCGGCAGGATCTTGGCCTTTCGGCCTCAATATTTGGGGCCGCCGCCGGTCTGTTTTTCATCAGCTATTTCTTCTTTGAGGTGCCGAGCAATCTGGCACTGGACAGGTTTGGCGCCCGCGTATGGATTGCGCGGATCATGTTCACATGGGGGCTGGTGTCCGGCGCGCAGGCCTTTGTGCTGGGTGAAAACAGCTTTTATGCCGTGCGTCTGCTGCTGGGCCTTGCCGAGGCGGGGTTTTTCCCCGGCATTATCTTCTTTCTCACCCTATGGTTTCCCTCAGTCTACCGCGCGCGGATTGTGGGCTTGTTCATGTTTGCCATTCCCATTTCCACGGTCATCGGCTCACCGATTTCCGGTTTGATTCTCAACCTTGAAGGGGTGATGGGGCTGCATGGCTGGCAGTGGATGTTCCTGATCGAGGCCCTGCCCGCGCTGCTGATGACCTTTGCCGTTCTGGTCTATCTGACCGACCGGCCCAAGGATGCCGCATGGCTGAGCCCCGATGAGCGGCAATGGTTGCAGGCCCGTCTCGATTCAGAGCGTAAAAACCGCGAAAGCCATGTGTTCATGAGCTGGCAGCGGGCCATTATCACGCCGCGCGTCATTGCTCTGGGGCTGGTCTATGTCGCGGTGAATACGCCGCAATATGGCCTGAGCTTTTTCCTGCCGCAGATTGTCAAGGCCTTTGGTGGCTTGAGCAATGTGCAGGTGGGGCTGGTCAATGCCATTCCCTATGCGGTGGGCGCCGTGAGCATGGTGCTCTGGGGCCGCCATTCCGATAAAATGATGGAGCGCAAATGGCACATGGTGATTCCCATTGCCGCCATCATTGTCGGGCTGATTTCCGCCGCTTACACGCCCGACCCGGTCTATAAAATGGCCTGCCTGTGCATTGCGGGCTTTGGCTTTTTTGCCGCCCTGCCCGTATTCTGGACCTTTCCGACCGCCTATTTAAGCGGAACGGCTGCCGCCACCGGCATTGCGGCGGTCAATTCGATTGGCAATCTGGGCGGCTATCTCGGCCCGCAGGTGTTCGGCTATCTGAAGGATACAACCGGAAATGAAATCGCCGGCATGTTGTTTCTAGCCTCGCTTGCGGGCATGGGGCTGATCATTGTGCTGATTATCGGGCATAATCCGGCGCTGGAGCGCGCCAGCACCACAGCCGCCAAATAGGCCTTTTCAGCAACTGGCGGCTTATGCGGCCAGTTGCTGGATTTCAGCGGTTGCCACAATCGCATCCAGCGCAATGAGGCTGATCATCCGGCCCTCAATGGCGACAATGCCGCTGATAAACTGATTGGCCATTTGCGAGGCCACATCCGGCGTGGGCTGGATCATATCATTGCGCACGGTCAGAATTTCGGAAACGCCCTCCACCATCAGACCCACGGCCTGATTGCCGATCTGCGCCACCAGAATGGCATGACGGCTGGTGGGCTCCGTGGGCGGAAAGCCGAGACGCGAGGCAAAATCAATGATCGGCAAGACCTTGCCACGCAGATTGATGACACCGGAGACAAAGCTGGGCGAATGTGCCAAGGGCGTGGCCGGTGTCCAGACACGGATTTCCCGCACAGACATGACATCAACACAGAATTCCTGCGATTTCACCAGAAAAGAGATCATCTCGCGCGCTGCAACGCGGTCTTTGGTTTCAAATTCATTGGTCATATGAGCACATCCGTCTTTATTGTTGCATCGTTTGGTTTGACTTCATTCACATTATGAATTGCATATTCACCTTAGTCTGAGCCGCACAGGCCGCAAAAGATCTTTCCCCTTCAGCCATTTTCCGGCGGACATCCCATTGACAACGGCAAGGGTTTTGCTTCTTTAAGTTGTATTTTTCATATTAAACACTTTAAAAGTGTATCATTGGTTAAAATGACACCCTGCGTTGCAGTTTTTCACTCTCCGGTTCAACTTATCCTGTCATCTGCGTATAATAGGCTTGAATATTGCCCGAAGCTGTATAGGCCTGTGGCCAATGGACATGAAAAGGACATCAGAATGCAACAGCGCACACTTGGAAACACCGGCCCGACAAGCGCGGCGCTTGGCCTTGGCTGCATGGGCATGTCGGATTTTTATGGCCCCGCAGACCGGGCCGAGAGTCTGGCCACGCTGGATGCCGCACTGGACGCAGGCATCAACCTGCTCGATACCGGTGATTTTTATGGCATGGGCCATAATGAAATGCTGATCGGCGAAGCCTTGCAGCGCCATGCGCGAGACAAGATCATTCTGAGTGTCAAATTTGGTGCGCAGAGGGATCCGGGCCGCAACTGGCTGGGGTTCGACGCCCGCCCTGCGGCGGTCAAAACCGCCCTTGCCTATAGTTTGAAGCGGCTGGGCACGGATTATATCGACATTTACCGCCCGGCCCGCCTTGACCCCAATGTGCCGGTTGAGGACACCATTGGCGCCATAGCCGATATGGTTAAAGCCGGATATGTGCGCCATATCGGCCTTTCGGAAGTGAGCAGCGCCACCATCCGCCGCGCCGCCGCAGTGCACCCCATTTGCGATTTGCAGATCGAATATTCGTTGATGTCCCGTGCCATTGAGGGTTCAATTCTGCCCACCTGCCGCACGCTGGGTATTGGGATCACTGCCTATGGCGTGCTCTGCCGTGGGTTGATCAGCGATGCCTGGTCCAGCACGGCTCTGGCGCCGGGGGATTTTCGCAGCTACAGCCCACGGTTTCAGGGCGAAAATCTCGATGCCAATCTGAAGCTGGTTGACCAGCTTCGCACTCTTGCAACGCAGAAACAGATCAGCGTCGCACAGCTTGCCATTGCCTGGCTGCTGCATCGTGGCGAGGATATTGTGCCGCTGGTGGGCATCCGCCGTCGCAAAAATCTCACCGATTCGCTGGGCGCTCTGGCGGTGCGGCTCTCGGCGGATGACATTGCAGCCATAGAAACCGCAATGCCGAAGGACAGTGCCGCAGGCACCCGTTATGCCGCCATGCAGATGGCCCATCTCGACAGCGAGCACGGCTGAGGCCTGAATCGAGGAGTGTTCGCATGTCATTCACCCTCTCCAGCGCCGCTTCTCTGCTCCTCGTCATCGATGTTCAGACGCGGCTTATGCCCGCCATTGCCGAGGCGGCCAGCCTCATCGCCCATACAGACCGGTTGATCCGTGTGGCCAGAATGCTGGATATTGCCATGGTTTTTACCGAGCAAAATCCGAACAAACTGGGGGGCACTGTGCCCGAACTGGCGGTGTCCGGCGCAGCGACTTTCGCTAAAATGACCTTTGACGCGGGGCGCACATCCGGCTTTGAGGCGCTTGTCCCCAGAGACAGGCAGATTATCGTGGCTGGCTGCGAAGCCCATGTCTGCGTGCTGCAAACAGTGCTCGGCCTTCGCGCCAAAGGGCAGCAGGTGTTTGTTGTGCAGGACGCCATAGGCTCGCGCCAGCCCGCCAGCAAACTTGCCGCGCTTGCACGGATGAGCCAACATGGCGCTGAACTCATCACCACAGAAATGGCCCTGTTTGAATGGCTGGGCAGCGCAGAACATCCGCATTTCCGCGAGGCCGTCGCGCTGATCCGCTAGTTCATCCTATCAGATACCCCGCCCCTGTCAGGGATGCCGGCCATGCCGATGCGGAATATAAATCGGCTGACGGTGATATCGTGGGCCATGCCACCGGTGATGACCATGTCCGCCATAGACGCCGCCCCAGCCAAAGCCATAATAAGGCCCCCAGTCATAAAAGGGGGCGGAATAAATCACCGGCGGCACAGGCTCGTCCAGCGCAACAACAGCACTGGCTGGCACATATCCAAAGACATTGCGCCAGGACACATAGCACCAGACAACGCCACAATCGTTGAGATCAATTTCAGCATTGGCCGGAATCATCTGTACAATCGGGGCTTTTGCACGCGGAGCAGTGCGCATGGGCGTTGCGCGGATGGTTTCGGCAGGACCTGCACTGGCGCTGCCGGAAGCTGACAGAAAAACAGCACAGGCCAGAACGGCCATGGCGGGAAAAATGAGACAGCGACGCATGATAATCGCCTCCATATTATAAAATGTGAAAGATAATGAAAGAACAGGTCAAATCTATGGTGAACATGCGGTATAATCCATGATTTCCATCAAAAACATTCATAAATTTCCAAATTTTAGCCGAAACCCGCAACCCCTATTCTTATAAATAAAATGTCATTTCCTGAAGAATCCATGTTCAGCGGCACTGGTGTTAACACTTTTTTAACGCTATCATAACGCCTCAAAGTTCAAGAGAACGATGTCGTGAGTAAGGCAATGTTTTCAACAGCAGTTATTTATATTATTCGCATGATGGCGGTTTTGGCCGGAGTGATGGCCATGACCGCAATGGCCAAAGCCGGAACCATCCGTGCCAGCTATGCCGAGGCCGGCGGCCCGACCTCCATACCCTATGGCTGGATTGATTTTTGTGGCCGCCATCCGGAGGAATGCACCAACACTCCCTTACCCGCCATGAATGTCAATTTAACGGCCAGCGTCCTGCGCACGCTGAACCAGATCAACAGCAAGGTGAACGCCTTTATCCAGCCGGTGAGCAATATGGATCACTGGGGCACCAATCTGGATCACTGGGACTATCCCAATGACGGCAAAGGTGACTGCAAGGTCTATGCGCTCTACAAGCGCAAACTGCTGCTGAAAGCGGGTTTTCCGCGTCAGGCGCTGCTGATGACGATTGTGCGTGATCTCAATGGCAATGGCCACACCATTTTGATGGTGAGAACCAATCAGGGCGACCTCATCCTTGACAATCTTGTTGGCAATATCCGGCTATGGGATGAAACGGGCTATAGATTTTTAAAGCGACAGGCGCAGGAAGATCCCAATATATGGCTCTCCCTGGGCGATGTTGTGGGCGCGCGGATGACTGAGGCCAGAAACTAGGCCTCACGCCACGCGCACAATGGCTGTTAAACCAGCAGAAGGCCTATTTGGCCGCATCAGCCGCCAGATGAACAACATCCTGAACAAAGTGGTCCATCTTTTCGCCGACAACAAAGGTCATGCGTTGATCCAGCCAGACCTCAACCAGGCTGCCATTGTCTTTCAGTGCGTTCAGCTTGCGATAAACCGACGCCCGCGACACAGGCGCAACAGCAATAATATCCTCGGCTGTCGAGCTTTTGCCAGCGATTGCGCGCTCAACAACAATGTTCAGAATGGCCCGCGATGACGGGTCAAGTCCGGCAATGTCATGCTTGCGCTCCAAAATGGAAAGGAGGTTCAAAAACCTTAAAGTTACGTCCATAATCATGATTCCATACAAAAATTGTTGAAAATTAGCACCAAATTCAAAAGTTCATGCCAGTTTCTGACATATACGCGGTATATTATCAATATGGCTTACAAAAGTCGATTGAACATACAAAATTTATAGACTAAAAAAATCCGTTTTCAAACAGCTATATCGGCATTAATCTCAGATCAGCAACAATCAGTTTAAAAAATAATAGGAAGATAAATGCTGAAGACATTTTTTCGGGTGCTGCTGGTCACATGTCTCATGACCCTGACTTTTATGTTTCAAAGCAAATATCTTGGTTTCCTGAGCATCAATGACCGCGTCTCGATTTTTTATATTCCTGCGGCTGTCATTACGATTTCATCGCTAAGTCTGGGCTATATGGCGGCACCAGGTATTTTTCTGGGCGCATTGATTATTAATTTCAGTCTTTATCCGACAATGGATGCTTATGCGAATATTTTGATTTCATGTGTTCCGGCCCTTGTCAGTGCCCTGACCATAGCGGTCATGACCATAGGCAATACCAAAATCAGAGACTTTCTGCGCCCGGGAATGGGCTATACGCAGATTGACGCCATTGATATATTGTATTTTTGTATACTTCATTCCATCCTCAACACCTCCATACATCAGTTGCTTTTTTTCTTTAAGGCTGAATATGGCGTTCAGTTTGACATGTTCAGCCTCATGAGCATGATGCTCGGCGACCTGAGCGGATCTTTTCTGATCTTTATTCTACTCAATATCGGTTTTACAGCCATCGGCAGACTAATATACAGTGAAAATACATAAATAGTGATCAAGTCTGTTGATGTATATATTAAGCGCTACAACTGCGGCAAAATGATGTCGCAGATTTAAAACACTTGTCCTCGCCTAGCGCATGGTCGCAAATTCTGCCGATAGATCTGAGACCGCAAATAAAATCCAGCCGCGTTTGACACAGGGTTTGCCGCAAGCCAATGCCTGCCTATGCCATCTGCGCGTTCTGATGACTGACCACAGCCCCGTCGGTGCGGCGCAAACCGGCAAAAACCAGTGTCGAGAGCAATGTTAGCCCGCCAACAGCCACGAAAGCCTGATGAATCCCATGAATCAGCTCCGGCGCCTGACTGTGAAAGCGGTCAGGTATAAAAAATGCGGCGGTGAGTGAGGCCGTAGCCACGCCAAAACTCATCGACATCTGCTGGGTTGTGCTGGCAATGGTGCTGGCCTTGCTGGCGTCGGCATCGGCAATATCAGCATAAACCAGCGTATTCATGCTGCTATATTGCAAGGACGAGCAAAATCCGAACATGAAGGCCTGCACCAGAATCATCCAGACCGGCGTTTCCAGCCCCACGGTTGAAAACAAAATGATCAGACTGCCCATCATCACCGTATTGATGGCCAGCACATTCCTGTAGCCAAGCCGCCCCAGAATCAACGGAACACACATTTTCAAGCTCATGGCGGCCAGCGGTTGCGGCACAATCAGCAAGGCCGACTGAACCGGCGAATATCCCAGCCCGACCTGATACAGCAGCGGCAGCAGAAAAGGCACCCCGCCCGCCCCCAGCCGCGTCACAAGGCTGCCGATAACACTGACCCGAAATGTTCGGGTGCGGAACAAGGCCAGTTTGAGCAAAGGCCGCGCAACCCGTGCGGAATGACGCCCGTAAAGACCAAGCAGCGCCACAGAAACTGCCAGACACAGCAAAATCATCTCATTGTCCAGAGAATGCTCGCCAAACACCTCCAGAACATAAGACAAAAGCGCAATGCCGGAACTGAACAAAATCAGCCCCGGCCAATCCAGCGGCGGGCTGTCCGGCGTGCGATAATCTGGCAGATGCCGGAACACCATATAAAGACCGGTCAGCCCTATCGGCAAATTGACGAAAAAAATCATACGCCAATGCAGATAATGCACGAGAAATCCGCCCAGAACCGGCCCAAGCATCGGGCCGATTAATGCTGGAATAGCAACAAAACTCATCGCCCGCACCAGTTCCGCCTTGGGAAAGGTGCGCACAATGGTCAGTCGCCCCACCGGCACCATCATGGCGCCGCCCAGCCCCTGCAGCACACGGCACGCGACCAGAATATGAATATTGCCCGACAGGCCACAGAGCAAAGACCCCAGAACAAAAATGCCAATCGCCGCCGAAAAAACATGGCGCGTGCCGAACCGATCCGCAAGCCAGCCGCTGACCGGCACAAACACCGCTACACTGAGCGTATAGGAGCTCAAGACGGATTTTATGCTCAGGGGCACGACATGCAATGAATCGGCAATGGCGGGCACAGCCGTGTTCAGAATGGTAGTATCCAGCGACTCCATGAAAAAGGCCACGGCCACAAGCCATGGCAACAGGCGCTTGACCGCCAGAACATCCGGCGCGTGCGAAGTTGCAATTTCAGTCATCGGGTGTCCATATCCAGCATAAAATTTAATTTCTATCTTGGGCCCCGCGCAAAAGCGAGGTAGATTTTTTAGAAAGGCTCATCAAGGCCCAATCATTGCGCACAGAACAGGCGAGGCTAGTTGAATGGCACTGACACATATAGACCCGCAGGCCGCACTGGTGGTGATCGATATGCAGAAGGGCATCGTGGCCCTGCCCACGGTTCACCCTGCATCTGAAATCACCCGCCGTATTGCCGAACTTGCACAGGCCTTC
>DAIMHB010000006.1:0-16772 GCA_036723545.1 Beijerinckiaceae bacterium | reverse complement strand
ACATTCTCGCCGAGATTGAAACCGACAAGGCAACAATGGAAGTCGAAGCGATCGACGAAGGCATTCTGGTGAAAATTCTCATTGCTGATGGCACCGAGAATGTGGCCGTGAATACGCCGATTGCGGTGATTGCGGCGGAAGGTGAGGATGCCAGCGCTGCCGCGCCTGCCCCCGCTGCCGCGCCTGTGCCTGCGGCAGCTCCAGCTGTCGCAACCGCACCGTCGTCCGCCCCTGCCGTTGTGGCGCATGATGCTTCGTCCGAAGTGCCAGCGGGTACCGCATTCGTGACACAGACTGTGCGCGAGGCCCTGCGCGATGCCATGGCCGAGGAAATGCGCCGTGATGGCGATGTGTTCATCATGGGCGAGGAAGTGGCTGAATATCAGGGCGCCTATAAGGTGACGCAAGGCCTGCTTCAGGAATTTGGTGCGCGCCGCGTTATTGATACGCCGATCACCGAACATGGCTTTGCCGGTATTGCGGTGGGCGCGGCCATGACCGGCCTGCGCCCGATTGTTGAATTCATGACCTGGAACTTTGCCATGCAGGGCATTGACCATATCATCAATTCGGCAGCCAAAACGCTCTATATGTCTGGCGGGCAGATGGGCGCGCCGATTGTGTTCCGTGGTCCCAATGGTGCCGCCGCCCGCGTGGGCGCGCAGCATTCGCAGGACTATGCCGCATGGTATTCCAATGTGCCGGGCCTGAAGGTGATTGCGCCGCATACGGCGGCGGATTTCAAAGGTTTGCTGAAATCGGCTATTCGCGACCCGAATCCGGTTGTGTTTCTGGAAAATGAAATTCTCTACGGCCAGAGCTTTGATGTGCCGGTGGGCGACGATATTCTGGTGCCGATTGGCAAGGCCAAAGTGGCGCGTGCGGGCAAGGATGTCACCATCGTGTCCTTTGCCATTGGCATGACCTATGCCCTCAAGGCGGCGGCGGAGTTGGCCAAAGAGGGGATTGAGGCCGAGGTCATTGACCTTCGCACCATCCTCCCGATGGATAAGGACACGATCGTTGCTTCGGTGATGAAAACCGGGCGCTGCGTGACTGTGGAAGAAGGCTGGCCGCAGTCAGGTATCGGCGCGGAAATTATGGCCGTAATCATGGAGCGGGCTTTCGATTATCTCGATGCGCCGGTGATCCGCGTCACGGGCAAGGATGTGCCGATGCCTTATGCCGCCAATTTGGAAAAGCTGGCTTTGCCAAATGTTGGCGAAGTTGTCGCGGCGGCCAAAGCTGTGTGCTATAAGTAAACATATGACCAGTCCTGCTCCAAAACCTGCAACCTATGCCGATGTGCTGGCTGTGCCGGCACCCTTGGTGGCGCAGGTTTTGGACGGGACGCTCTATACCCATCCGCGCCCGTCACCGCGCCATGCTGTTGCCAGTCTTGCGCTTGGGCGCGAACTGTCTGGTTCCATGCTGGGCGGTTCAGGCGGCCCTGGCGGCTGGGTGTTTATGGTCGAACCCGAACTGCACTTGGGCTTCGACATTGTCGTGCCGGATATTGCGGGCTGGCGGCGGGAAAACCTGCCCACCTTGCCAGATACGCCCTATCTGGAGACGCCGCCGGACTGGCTGTGTGAAATTCTCTCTCCCTCCACCGAGCGGCTGGATCGCGGCCTCAAGCGGCGTATCTATGCCGAAGCCGGTGTCAAGCACATGTGGCTGATTGACCCGCGCAGTCAGGTGCTGGAGGCTTTTGCCCTCACAGGCGGCCAATGGCTGCTGGTGGGCACCGCGCAGGGCGGCGACGATGTGTCGATTGCCCCGTTTGATGCGATTTCTTTTTCATTGGCGGCCCTGTGGCCGTTTGATCTTCCCTCTCAAAGCTAAACGTCAAAAAGGTCTGCCATGCCCGTTAACGTTCTGATGCCCGCCCTTTCACCCACCATGGAAAAGGGAAATCTCGCCAAATGGCTGAAAAAAGAAGGCGATAAGGTCAAGTCCGGTGACGTGCTGGCCGAAATCGAAACCGATAAGGCGACAATGGAGGTTGAGGCCATTGACGAGGGCATTCTGGCCAAAATCGTCGTGCCTGCGGGCACCAATGATGTGCCGGTGAATGAGCTTATCGCCATTATCGCGCAGGAGGGCGAGGACGTGAGCGCCGCGCCCGCACCCAAGGCTGCCGCTCCGGTGGCTGCACCCGCCGCCGCAAGCCCCGCTGTGATGGCAGCGCCTGTCGCAACGGCTGCGCCTGTTGCCCCGTCCGGCGCGCGCACCTTCGCCTCGCCACTGGCCAAGCGCATTGCCGGGCAGGCGGGTCTTGATCTGGCGAAAATTGCCGGTTCCGGCCCGCATGGCCGCGTCGTGGAACGCGATGTTAAAGCCGCGATTGCAGGGGGCACAGCTGTGGCCGCCGCGCCGGTTGCCACTGCCGCTGCACCTGTACCCAAAGCTGCGCCTGCGCCCGCTGGCGCTTCGGATGAAGCCACCAAAAAACTCTTTGCCGCAGGCAGCTATGAGGAAGTGCCGCATGACGGGATGCGCAAGACCATCGCGCGCCGTCTGTCGGAAGCCAAATCGACCATTCCGCATTTCTATCTGACGGTCGATTGCGACCTTGATGCGCTACTGGCCCTGCGTGAGCAGATCAACAAGGCTGCCCCCACCAAGGAGGGCAAGCCCGCTTATAAGCTGTCCGTCAATGATTTTGTCATCAAGGCGCTGGCCTTGACGCTGAAGGCTGTGCCCGAGGCCAATGTCTCCTGGACGGACAATTCCATGCTGAAACATAAGCACGCAGATGTCGGCGTCGCCGTGTCCATTCCCGGCGGGCTGATCACGCCGATCATCCGCATGGCCGAGACCAAATCGCTGAGCGCCATTTCCAATGAGATGAAGGACTATGCCGCCCGCGCCAAGGCGCGCAAGCTCAAGCCGGAGGAATATCAGGGCGGCACCACGGCCGTTTCCAACCTTGGCATGTTCGGCGTCAAGAATTTTCAGGCGATTGTCAATCCGCCGCACGCCACCATTCTGGCCGTGGGCGCGGGAGAGCAGCGCGTGGTGGTGAAAAATGGCGCACCGGCGGTGGCAACCGTGATGAGCGTGACCGTGTCCACCGATCACCGCGCTGTCGATGGCGCTTTGGCGGCGGAAATGATGCAGGCCTTCAAGGGCTTTATCGAAAATCCGATGAGCATGTTGGTGTGAGGGTTTTTGTCGTTCCCTTTCCATTAAAATGAGTAGACCCGTCATTGCGAGGAGGCGAAGCCGACGAAGCAATCAGTAGAACGGAAATGGATTGCTTCGCTGACCCTCGCAATTATGAGTGTCGGTTTTATATAATCAACGTAACACTGGAGGATGAAATGGCTGAACCAAATGACATGATCCTCCCTCTGTTGCGGGATATGCGCGAAGATATGCGGACGAGGTTTGATGCTGTCGATAAGCGTCTCGATAAAATCGAAGCTGCACAAAAATCATTCAAGCACGCTCTTACTGCTGACACCATGATGTCAAAATTGGTTGCGGGCGAATTTGAAGAGCGAATCGAGGCTTTGGAGCGCGACGTCGAAGCGTTGAAAGCACAGCGTCCCGCCTGAGGGCGGCTCAAAATAAAGTTAAATCAAGCGGAGCTTAAGCATGGCTGATACATATGACGTTCTTATCATTGGTGGCGGGCCGGGCGGTTATGTCACCGCCATTCGCGCGGCGCAGCTTGGCTTCAAGACCGCGCTGGTGGAGCGGGAGCACTTGGGCGGCATTTGCCTCAACTGGGGCTGCATTCCCACCAAGGCGCTGCTGCGCTCGGCGGAAATCTACCATTATGCCACCCATGCCAAAGACTATGGTCTGACACTGAACGGCACCATGAGCTTTGACCCTGCGGCGGTGGTCAAGCGGTCGCGCGGCGTGTCCGGCCAGCTTAATGGCGGCGTGGCGTTCTTGTTGAAGAAAAACAAGGTGGATGTCATCTGGGGCGAGGCTAATATTGACGCGCCCGGCAAAGTGACGGTTACGGCCACGAAAAAAGCTATTGTTCAGCCGCAAAACCCGATTCCGAAGGGTATTTTGCCGGTGGGCAGCTATGAGGCGAAAAACATCATCATCGCCACCGGTGCGCGCCCGCGCGTGCTGCCCGGCATCGAGCCGGACGGCAAGCTGATCTGGACTTATTTTGAAGCCATGGTGCCGGAGCAATTCCCGAAAAGCCTGATTGTGATGGGCTCGGGCGCCATCGGCATTGAATTTGCGAGCTTTTATCGCACCATGGGCGCTGAGGTGACCGTGGTTGAGGTTCTGCCGCAGGTCTTGCCGGTGGAGGACGCGGAAATTGCCGCCCATGCCCGCAAGCGCTTTGAAAAGCAGGGCATGAAAATCCTCACCTCAACCAAAGTGGTGAAGGTGGAGAAGGGTGCAAATTCTGTCACCTGCACCTTGGAAGATGACAAGGGTGCAAAGCAGACCCTCACCGCAGACCGGCTGATTTCGGCTGTGGGCGTGGTGGGCAATATTGAAAATCTTGGCCTCGAAAAGCTGGGCGTCAAAACCGATCGCGGCTGCATTGTCACCGATGGTCTGGGCCACACCAATGTGCCGGGTATTTTCGCCATTGGCGACGTGGCGGGCCCGCCGATGCTGGCGCATAAGGCCGAGCATGAGGGTGTCATCTGCATCGAGGGCATCAAGGGGCTGCATGTGCACCCGATGGATAAGGCCAAAATTCCGGGCTGCACCTATTGCCATCCGCAGATCGCCTCTGTCGGCCTGACCGAAGCCAAGGCGAAAGCCGCCGGTTTGGAGGTGAAGGTGGGCCGCTTCCCCTTCTCCGGCAATGGCAAGGCCATTGCGCTGGGTGAGCCGGAAGGGTTGATCAAAACCGTGTTTGACGCCAAAACCGGCAAACTGCTTGGCGCGCATATGGTGGGCGCGGAAGTCACCGAACTCATTCAGGGCTTTGTCGTGGCGATGAATCTGGAAACCACCGAGGAAGAGCTGATGCACACAGTCTTCCCGCATCCCACCTTGTCCGAAATGATGCACGAGGCAGTGCTCGATGCTTATGGCCGCGTGGTGCATAGCTGAACACCGCAGACAGGCGGGCTTGATCCGCCTGTCTGAGAGGGCTAATAAGGCCTTGATTAATCCCGAAAGATGAACATGGCTGTTGTTCTTGACCTTCTCAACGACGATCCGCGCAAGAAAAGCGAGGCGGAGGCCCGCCCGCGCCACCCCGAAAAGGCGAAGCGGCCCGATCAGGTGATTTTGCGCAAGCCGGATTGGATCCGCGTTAAGGCGCCCGGCTCGCCGCAATGGGCCGAGACCAACCGTATTGTCAAAGAAAACGGCCTTGTCACTGTGTGTGAGGAGGCGGGCTGCCCCAATATTGGCGAGTGCTGGGAGAAAAAGCACGCGACCTTCATGATTATGGGCGACACCTGCACCCGCGCCTGCGCCTTTTGCAATGTTAAAACCGGTCTGCCTGGCGCTTTGGACGCGCATGAGCCGGAGCATGTGGGCGAGGCCGTGGCCAAGCTGGGCCTGAGCCATGTGGTGATTACCTCTGTTGACCGCGATGATCTGGCCGATGGCGGGGCCGAGCATTTTGCCCAAACCATCCGCGCCATTCGCCGTCTTGCGCCTCATACGACGATTGAAATTCTCACCCCCGATTTTCTGCGTAAAGACGGCGCGCTGGAGATGGTGGTGGCGGCCAAGCCGGATGTATTCAACCATAATCTCGAAACTGTGCCCTCCAATTATCTGACCGTGCGGCCCGGCGCGCGCTATTTCCACTCCATCCGTCTGCTTCAGCGGGTGAAAGAGCTGGATCCGACGATTTTCACCAAATCCGGCATTATGGTCGGGCTGGGCGAGGAGCGTAACGAGGTCTTGCAGCTGATGGATGATCTGCGCTCAGCCGATGTGGATTTTCTCACCATTGGCCAATATCTCGCGCCGACGAAAAAGCATCATCCGGTGGTGCGTTTTGTCGAGCCGGAGGAATTTAAATCTTTTGCCATAATCGCTGCGACCAAGGGCTTTTTGCTGGTGTCATCCTCGCCGCTGACCCGCTCGTCGCATCATGCGGGGGAGGATTTTGCCAAGCTGCAAAAGGCGCGGCTTGAAAAGTCGGCGCGGGCTTAAATTCATGCCGTCTTTTCGCACGACGCGCCGTGTGGCGCATAGCCCGCAGCGCATGTTTGATTTGGTGGCGGATGTCGAGGCCTATCCGCAGTTTTTGCCGCTCTGCACCGGCCTTGTGGTGCGCCGCCGCCTGACCACAGCGGATGCAAAACCGGTGCTGATTGCCGATATGTCGGTGGGGTATAAGGCCATTCAAGAGACCTTCACCAGCCGCGTGACGCTGGATGCTGAGAATCTCAAAATTCTGGTCGAATATGTTGACGGGCCGTTTCGGGAATTGCAGAATCGCTGGACGTTTCGCGCCGATGGTGATGGCTGCATGATCGAGTTTTTCATCACCTATGAGTTTAAAAGCCGGATGCTGGGCCTGCTGATGGGGTCGATGTTTGATGTGGCTTTCCGCAAATTTTCCGAGGCTTTTGAAAACCGTGCCGATCTGATCTATGGCAAGGCTTAAGACTTCAGTGTGAGCGCTGCAAACAGCAGATCAAACGCCTGATTGACCGCCGCTTGCTGCACTTGGCTGCGGCCAAGATCGCCGAACCGGCGCTCTGTCACCTGCGGGGTAAAGCCGCGCCGGGCAAGGCCAAAATACACCAGCCCCACAGGCTTGGCCGCCGAGCCGCCGCCGGGTCCGGCAATGCCGGTGATGCTGACCGCGACATCCGCGCCAGAGTGGGCCAGCACGCCCAAAGCCATGGCTTGCGCCACCTCAGCACTCACTGCGCCTCTCGCGGCAATCAAGGTTGCGGGCACGTCTAAGAGCCTCGTTTTCGCCGCATTAGAATAGGTGATGAAGCCGCAATCCACCACAGCGGAGGACCCGGCGATTTCGGTGAGCGTGGCCGCCACCAGCCCGCCAGTGCAGGATTCGGCGGTGGCCAGTGTCAGTCCGGCGGCACTATAGGCTTCAATCAGGGATTTTGCGCGCAAAATCAGATTCATCTTGGCAACCTCTGAACTGTCAAGGCAATCGCAACGTGGCGGTGGCAAAGGCCTCAATGCCCTCCGCGCGGCCAACAAAGCCCAGCTTTTCGGCGGTTGTGGCTTTCAGCCCGACACGATCCAGCGAGATATTGGCGATTTCCGCGATTTTTGCGCGGATCTCCTCACGATAAGGGCCGATTTTTGGCCCTTCGCAGACCAGAGTTCCGTCCAGATGGGCGATAAACCCGCCGCGCGCCGCCACACGCGCCACCGCATCTTCCAGAAACAGACGGGAGGGCGCGCCGCGCCAGCGTTCATTCGAGGGCGGAAAATGAACGCCAATATCGCCATCGCCCAAAGCACCCAAAATGGCATCCACCAGCGCGTGAATCAACACATCGGCATCGGAATGGCCGGACAGGCGGGCATGATGCGGTATTCTGACGCCGCCCAGCCAGACATGGTCACCAGGAACCAGCGCATGAACATCATAACCTTGCCCGACACGAATGTCCCAGCATTGTTGCATCAGCATTTTCTCCGCCTGGACAAAATCTTCCGGAGTTGTGATTTTGAGATTTTCGGCCTCGCCATCGATGATCTGCACGCTCATGCCCGCCCATTCGGCTATGGCGGCGTCATCGGTCAGCCCGTTGACCTGTTTATCATGCGCCTGCTGATGTGCGTGTAAAATATGTTGATAGTCAAAGGCTTGCGGTGTCTGCACCAGCCTTAGCGTGTCACGCGGCACGGTTCCGGTGATGATCTGGGCGCTGTCCACACGTTTCACCGTATCCAGCACAGCCAGCCCCGGAATAATCGCCCGCGCCGATGCCACGGCTGCAATGATGCGCGCAATCAGTTCCTTCGAGATGAAGGCCCGTGCGCCATCATGAATCAGCACATGCGTGGGCGGGCGGCTTTGCAGCGCGCATAGTCCATTATAAACGGACTCCTGCCGCGTTGTGCCGCCCATCACCGGCGTGCCAATGCGCGGCTGAAGCTCGGCAGGCAGGGCGGCAAGGGCTTTGCTGTAATCATCCTGCTGATCGGCCCCGATCACCGGAATAATATCGGCAATGCCATTGAACCGCGCGAAGATTTCAAGGGTGCGGGTCAGCAAAGGCTTGCCGCCCAGCACTCTATATTGCTTGGGCACGCCGCCCCCCGCGCGCAGGCCCGCACCCGCAGCAACAATAAGCACGGCAATGTTGGGCTGTGATGAAACAGATGATTGCATAGCACTGTCTCACACGGGTTTTTGCTAAGGTCAATATGGGCGCAGGCGACATAATGCCCGGCTTTGCTTGTAAGAGGCCCTTTTTGTCTATAATATAAGCATTATGAAAAATGATGAAAAATTAGGCATTTTGCCTGAAAATATCGCAATAGGGCCTGTTCAATTATCGGGCAGTGCTGTGCTTGCGCCCATGTCCGGTGTCACCGACATCGGAATGCGGCGTATTGCCCATGACTTCGGAGCCAGTCTTGTGGTGTCCGAAATGGTGGCCTCTGACGATTATGTGCGGGGCGATGTGGAAAACCGTCTGCGCGCTGAAGGCGAGGGCGTGCAGCCGCATGTGGTGCAGATCGCCGGATGTGAGCCCTATTGGATGGCCGAGGCCGCGCGCCTTGCCGCGGCCAATGGCGCGGCCATTGTCGATATCAATATGGGCTGCCCGGCCAAACGGGTGACGGGTGGCTATGCCGGTTCGGCGCTGATGCGCGACCTTGATCTGGCGGTGCGGCTGATCGAGGCGACCGTGCAGGCGGTTGACATTCCGGTGACGCTGAAAATGCGGCTGGGCTGGGACTCAGCCTCGCTCAATGCGCCGGAACTGGCCCGCCGTGCCGAGGCCGCAGGTGTGCAGATGCTGACGGTGCATGGGCGCACCCGCCAGCAATTCTATACCGGACAGGCCGATTGGCGGGCTATCCATAGTGTCAAACAGGCTGTGTCGATCCCAGTGCTGGCCAATGGCGATTGCACCACGCTGGAAGATGCTCTGGCTATGCTGAGGGCTTCGGGCGCCGATGGTGTGATGATTGGCCGTTCGGCGGTCGGGCGGCCCTGGTGGGTGGGCGATGTTGCGCATTATCTGCGCGCGGGCACAGAGCGGCCATTGCCGCAGGCCAGCCAGCGCGCCGCCGCCGCGCAGCAGCATGTCATCAGCCTGATGGAGCGTATGGGCGCGTTGAAAGGCCTTCGCCATGCCCGCAAACATCTGTCAGCCTATGCCGAATGCGCGGTGAAAGATGGCTATGCCGTGAGTGATGATGTGAAGCATGAACTGGTGCGCAGCGACAGCAGCGCGCGGGTTCTGCATCTTCTGGCGCATCTGTTCCATGCGCCGCAGGGTTTGGCGGAGCGTGCTGCATGAATAAGATTCTGAGTGAAATCCGGCTTGAAACCATTGCCCCGCAAATATTGAACCTGATTCCGCAACCCATTCTGATCATCCGGGCCGACAATGGCATAATGGATGCCAATAGTGCCGCAGAAGGTTTTTTTGAAATGGGCCTGACCAGTTTGCGGCGGCGCAATCTGGCCGATCTGCTGCCTTTCGGCTCACCGGTGTTTTCGCTGGTGGAGCATGTGCGCGCGCAACATTCCTCAATCAATGAATATCGGGTGGATATTGGCAATCCTAAAATTGGGTCAGACCGGATTGTTGATATTCACGTTTCGCCTCTCCCGCAGGCAGATGGCGTATTTATTATGCTGCAAGAACGCACGATTGCCGATAAAATGGACAGACAGCTGGTGCACAGAGGTGCGGCCCGCTCAATTTCCGCGCTTGCCTCCATGCTGGCGCATGAAATTAAAAATCCGCTTTCGGGTATTCGCGGCGCAGCGCAGTTGCTGGAGCCGGGCCTCGACAGTGAGGACCTTGCCCTCACCCGTCTGATTTGTGACGAGACCGACCGCATCGTCAAGCTGGTGGACCGAATGGAAACCTTCTCCGACGAGCGCCTGCTGGAACGGGAAAGCCTGAATATTCATGCCATTCTTGACCATGTCAAACGGCTGGCTCTGGCCGGTTTTGCCCGTCATATCCGCATTATAGAGGTTTATGATCCTTCGTTGCCGCCGGTTTATGGCAATCGCGACCAGTTGGTGCAGGTTTTGCTCAATCTGGTCAAAAATGCAGCCGAAGCGATTGGGCCGGACAGCCTGAACGGCGAAATTCAGCTCACCACGGCCTATCGGCCTGGGGTGCGCCTGCGCACGGCTGGTTCGCTGGCCCCTGTGTCTCTGCCTCTGGAAATCTGCGTGCGCGACAATGGCCCCGGCATTCCTGTGGAACTGGTGCCGCATTTGTTTGATGCCTTTGTCACAACCAAAGCCTCCGGTTCTGGCCTCGGTCTTGCATTAGTAGCGAAGATGATCGGTGATCATGGCGGAATAGTCGAATGTGACTCCCAGCCCCGCCGGACGTCATTCCGTATTTTGCTGCCCGTCTTCAAAGGGGGAGACGGACGCCAGACCGACGGAAGAGCCGAACCGGGCGCTGCGGACCAACCGACGCAGAGCTGAAACAGAGAGTGAAGAGAGCATGGCTTCTGGAACGATACTTGTCGCTGATGACGATGCCGCGATCCGCACTGTTCTCAATCAGGCATTGATGCGCGCCGGCTATGAGGTGCGCACCAGCGCCACGGCGGCCGGTCTCTGGCGCTGGGTGCAGGCGGGTGACGGCGATCTGGTCATCACCGATGTGGTCATGCCGGATGAAAATGCCTTTGACCTGCTGCCGCGCATTAAAAAATTGCGGCCGGAATTGCCGATTATCGTGATGTCGGCGCAAAACACCTTCATGACGGCGATCAAGGCCTCCGAGCGCGGCGCTTATGACTATCTGCCCAAGCCCTTTGACCTGAAAGAGCTGGTGGCCATTGTTGGCCGCGCCATGAGCGCCCCTAAAAGCCTGCCGAAGCGGGACAAGCAGGACGAGACCGACGGCATTCCGCTGGTGGGCCGCTCTCCCGCTATGCAGGAAATTTACCGCGCGCTGGCCCGCCTGATGCAAACGGACCTCACTGTGATGATCAATGGCGAGTCCGGCACGGGCAAGGAGCTGGTGGCGCGGGCGCTGCATGATTATGGCAAGCGCAAGAATGGCCCGTTTGTGGCCATCAACATGGCTGCCATTCCGCGTGATCTGATTGAAAGTGACCTGTTCGGCCATGAAAAGGGTGCCTTTACCGGCGCGACAGCACGCTCTGCCGGCCGTTTTGAGCAGGCCGAGGGCGGCACCCTGTTTCTGGACGAAATCGGCGATATGCCGATGGAGGCGCAGACCCGTTTGCTGCGCGTGTTGCAGCAGGGCGAATATACCACTGTGGGGGGCCGCACCACGATCAAAACCAATGTGCGCATCATTGCCGCCACCCATAAAGATCTGCGGGTTTCCATCGCTCAGGGGCTGTTCCGCGAGGATCTGTTCTTCAGGCTGAATGTTGTGCCGCTGCGCCTGCCGCCCTTGCGTGAGCGCAGTGAGGATATTCCTGACCTTGTGCGGCATTTTTTCAGTCTGGCCGTGTCGGAAGGGCTGCCGCAGAAACATATGGATACGGCAGGGCTGGAGCGGCTCAAACGCTATCGCTGGCCGGGCAATATCCGCGAATTGGAAAACCTGACCCGCCGTCTGGCGGCCCTGCACCCGCAGGAAACCATAACCGAGGCGCTGGTGGATCTGGAACTTGGCCAGAATGGTCAGTTGGCTTTGCGTTCCGCCGAGGAATTTGAGGCCGCCTCTGGCCGTGATTCGCAGACCCCGCTGGCTGATGATGATCTGATGGGGGCAGCCGAACGCTATATGGCCCAGCTTTTTGCCAAATATGGCGATAATCTGCCACCGCCGGGCCTGTATCATCGTATTTTGAAAGAGCTGGAGGTGCCGCTGATTGCCGCCACACTGGGGGCCACACGCGGCAACCAGATCAAGGCTGCGGAAATCCTTGGCCTCAACCGCAACACTTTACGCAAGAAAATCAATGATCTGGATATCAAGGTCATGCGCATGACCCGCTGAGGGCTGGCGCGTTGCAGGCTGCGGGAGCCTTTGAGGGGGCAATAATCACCATGTGATATGAAAATATTTGCCCTCAATATGTCGTATTTTCGCAACAATGTTGTATAAAAACATCATAAGCCTGTGTGGGGCGTGCGAAAGGTTCCGTGCATTTGAGTGATGAGCAGCCATCAGACCTGATGAAATATCCGGCCGATGATGTCCCCTTGGCCGAAGCCGTTGAAGTGGCGCCCAAAAGCACCCGTGCCGTTTCGCGCGTGGGCCTTGCCAGTGTTGCCATTGCATTGGTGTCGGCGCTGGCCACATTTGTTATTTTTGCCGGTTATTCGCCGATTGTGCCGACAAATGATGTCGTATTGTTGCTGTTCATTGCCAATATCATTATCGTTCTGTGGCTGGTTGGGCTGGTGGCCTGGGAAATCCGCAAATTGCTGCGGGCGCGGCGGCGCGGTGCGGCAGCGGCGCGGCTGCATATTCGTATTGTGTCGTCCTTTTCGCTGATTGCGGCTGTTCCGGCGCTGACCATGGCTGTTGTGGCCATCATCACGCTGGATCGTGGGTTGAATCCGGCATTCATGCAGGATGTGCGCGGTTTTATTCAGAAAACGACGATTGTGGCTGACCTTTACCGCCGCGAGCAGTGCCAGTCCCTGTTGCGGGATTTGCAACTCACCGGCGTTGATCTTGACCGCGCGCATTCTCTCTTTGACCAGAACCGCACCCTGTTGCAGGATTATTTTACCTCCCGCGCGCGGTTTTTAGGGTTTTCACAGGCCAGAATTATCAAAGCGGACGGCACTGAAATCATGGATGCCGGCACTAAGGACGATCAGGCCATTTTTCCTGAATCTGCCGATTTTGCCGATACGCATGAGGATGCGCCCTTGTGCATTGCGCCGCAGGGGCGGCTGACCTTTGTTGCCCTTTTGAAACTGGCCACCTATCCCGAGGCCTATCTTTATGTGGCGCGGCGGGTGGACCCCTATGCGGTGGAATTTCCGAAAGAAGCCGAAGGCATTACCGAAATTTACGATGCCTTTGACGCGCATCGCCGCAATATTCAGATTGCCTTTGCCACCATGTTTGTTTTGCTGGCCCTGATCATTCTGCTTTCTGCGGTCTGGCTGGGCCTGTCTTTTGCAAACCGACTGGTTATGCCGATCCGTCGTTTGATCGGAGCGACAGATGAGGTTGCCAATGGCAATCTCAATGTGCGAGTGCCGGTCAAAGCCAGTGAGGGCGACATTGGCCATCTGGCTGAAACCTTCAACAAAATGACAACCGAGTTGCGCCTGCAGCAATCCCGCCTGATTGAGGCCAATGGGCTGGCAGACCAGCGGCGCAAATTCACCGAGGCGGTTTTGTCCGGTGTGCCCGCCGCTGTGTTCGGCATTGACAGCCTGAACCAGATTACCGTGGTCAATGATGCGGCTGAATTCCTCATCCACGCGGAGAGGCCTGCCGGTGTCATTGTCGGGCAGCCACTTCTGGATCTGATTCCTGAGCTTTTGCCCTTTATTGCCGAAGCGCGCAGCGGACGCGGCCGCCTGCGCCAGAGCCAGCTCACCCTGATGCGCAAAGGCCGCGAGGGCATATTCAAGGTGCGTATTTCTGCCGAAACCTCTACAGACCTGACCCAGACCCTCGTTGTGACGCTGGATGATATTACTGAACTGGTGACCGCGCAGCGTACCTCGGCCTGGGCGGATGTGGCGCGGCGCATTGCGCATGAGATTAAAAATCCACTCACCCCCATCCAGCTTTCTGCCGAGCGGCTGAAGCGTAAATATGGCCGGGTGATTGTGGAGGACAAGGATATTTTCGATCAATGCACGGATACAATCGTGCGGCAGGTGGAAGATATCAAGCGGATGGTTGATGAATTCTCCTCCTTCGCGCGGATGCCCAAGGCCAAGCCGGAACAGCAGGATTTAGGCGAAACTATCCGCCAGACCCTGTTTCTGATGCGTCTGGGCCATCCGGCCATCCGCTTCGAGGATCATGCGCCGACGCAGCCGCTGATTGCCGCGTTTGACCGGCGGCTGATGTCTCAGGCCCTCACCAATATTATAAAAAATGCCACCGAAGGCATTGCCGCCGCCGAATTTCCGCCCGATGTGCAGGGCGTCATCGAATTGCGGGTGCAGACAGGCCGGGATGGAATGATCCAGATTGATGTTTCCGACAATGGTATCGGCTTTCCTGTCGAAAACCGCCACCGCCTGCTGGAGCCCTATATGACCACCCGCACGGAGGGCACCGGCCTCGGCCTGCCGATTGTGGCCAAGATTTTCGAGGATCACGGCGGCGGAATTGAATTGCTGGATGGTTTGCCCAATCCGGTGACCGGAAAGCCGGGGGCCCGTGTCCGTCTGTATTTTTCTGTTGAGCCACAGGCTGCACATGCGGAGTCTTGATGATGAAACGGCATAATTATGACCTGCCAACCCGCTGCAAATTGGAAAAATGAACCATGGCAAGTGATATTCTGATTGTTGATGACGAAGCCGACATCCGCGAGCTGGTGGCGGGCATCCTGTCTGACGAAGGGCACGGCACCCGTGTGGCCCGCCATGCGGTGGAAGCGCTGGCCTCGATTGAATTGCGCCGTCCGCAACTCATTTTTCTGGATATATGGCTGCAAGGCTCGACACTGGACGGTTTGCAGCTGCTGGAACGCATCAAGGCCAATGATCCGTCTGTGCCGGTGGTGATGATTTCCGGCCATGGCAATATTGAAACCGCAGTGGCCGCGATCAAGCTGGGCGCTTATGATTTTATTGAAAAGCCGTTCAAGGCCGACCGTCTGCTGCTGGTGGCCGAGCGGGCGCTGGAAACCTCCCGCCTCAAACGCGAAGTGCAGGAATTGCGCGCGCGTTCCGGAACCGCCGAGGCGCTGGTGGGAAAATCCGCCGCGATGAACCAGCTGCGGCAGATCATTGAGCGCGTTGCGCCGGCCAATTCGCGGATCATGATTTCCGGTGCGCCGGGCAGTGGCAAGGAGGCCGTTGCCAAGGCTATCCACACCGCCTCGCACCGCGCCAATGGCCCCTTTGTGGTGTTGAGTGCCGCCTCGCTTACCCCTGAAACCTTCGAGCAGGAGCTTTTCGGCTCAGAACCGGCGGAGGGCCATTTGCGCAAGGTCGGCGCGCTGGAGGAGGCGCATAATGGCACACTTTATATTGATGAGATCGGCGAGATGCCGCGTGAGACACAGGCCAAAATCTTGCGTGTTTTGGTGGATCAGAGTTTTTTGCGCATTGGCGGCAGCAACCGGGTGCAGGTGGATGTGCGGATTGTCTCCAGCACCAGCCGCGACCTTGTGGCTGCGATTGCGGAAGGAAAATTTCGGGAAGATCTGTATCACCGCCTCTCTGTTGTGCCGATCCGTGTGCCGTCCCTGTCCGAGCGCCGGGATGACATTCCCGAGTTGATTGACTTTTTCATGGATCAGGTCGCCCTCACCAGCGGAATGCCGCGCCGCAAAATGACCGAGGAGGCCCGTGTTGTGCTTCAGTCGCATGACTGGCCGGGAAACCTGCGCCAGTTGCGCAACAATATCGAGCGACTGATGATTCTGACCGCCGGGGGTGCCGAGGCCGAGATTACGGCGGACATGCTGCCGCAGGAGATCGGCTCACTGGTGCCCTCCACACCCAGTGGCTCTGGCGGGGAGCGCATTATGAATATGCCGCTGCGGGAGGCGCGCGAAATGTTCGAGCGTGAATATCTGACCGCGCAGATTAACCGGTTTGGCGGCAATATTTCCCGCACAGCAGAATTTATCGGCATGGAGCGGTCGGCGCTGCACAGAAAACTCAAATCGCTGGAGGTGGAAGCATGATCCAAACCCTTGTTTTTTCTGTCCCTCGTCACAACATGTCAGAGGATATAATTTATGGGCTGTGACGCGCTGCAATCTGCGGAACGTATATAAGCCAGTCATAAAATAGACTAAAATAAAATAGACGTTCTGATTCTGGATGAAGGCAAGGTGCTGGTTCATCCCAAGACTAAAAAAGGATAATAAAATGGCCACCGAACGCGCTCAAAATTTGCAGGACAGCTTTCTCAATCATGTCCGCAAGGAAAAAATCCCGCTGACGATTTTTCTGGTCAATGGTGTCAAATTACAGGGCGTTGTCTCCTGGTTTGATAATTTTTGCCTGCTTTTGCGCCGGGATGGTCATGCCCAGCTGGTTTATAAACATGCCATTTCCACCATCATGCCCGGGCAGCCCTTGCGGATGTTTGAAGGTGATGAAACGGATAAAGGATAATTTGAGCGCGTGAACAGCTATATCGAGACACCCGCTTCACCTGTTCATGACCAATCCGCGCAAGTGGGCTGGTCATCCAAGGCGGATGCGGAGAAGCAGCTCGCCAGCCACACCCATACGCTGGTCATCGGCCCCTATCTGAAAGAGCGCCCCAACCGTGCGCCGGACAAAATTGTGTCGCTGCGTGCACCCGAAGCCCGCCTTGAAGAGGCCTCCGGGCTGGCTTTGGCGATTGATCTTGATGTTCTGGCCGCACAAATTGTGTTTCTGAGCGATATCCGCCCCGCCACCTATATTGGCATTGGTAAAATCGAGGAACTCGCGGCGCTGATCAAGGATAAGGACATCAGCCTTGTGGTGATGGACTGCGCCCTTTCACCGGTGCAGCAGCGCAACCTTGAAAAATCGCTTGGCACGAAGG
>DAIMHB010000005.1:0-16928 GCA_036723545.1 Beijerinckiaceae bacterium | reverse complement strand
TTCGCTTTCGCGCGCGATGGTTGAGGTCGGCACATTGACAACAGATAAAATATGCTGGTCATGGGCTTTGGCATAGCGAAGGCCCGCAAGCGTATCGGCTGTTTCTCCCGATTGGGAGATCACAATCATCAATCCGCCCTTGTCCATAGGGGCTTCGCGGTAGCGGAATTCGGAGGCCACATCAATTTCCACCGGAATGCGCGCATAGCGTTCAAACCAGTATTTTGCCACAAGACCGGCATAATAGGCGGTGCCGCAGGCACAAATGGTGATACGGTTGAGCGCACGCACATCAAAGGGCAGCTCAAACGGCAGGCGCACCGCACCGGCGGACATATCGAGATAATGCGCCAGCGTCCGCCCCACCACCTCCGGCTGCTCATGAATTTCTTTGGCCATAAAATGCCGGTAATTGCCTTTGTCGATCATAAAGGCTCCGGCCTGCGAGCGTTGCTTGGCGCGATTGACAAGACGATTGGCCGAATCTCTGAACTGGGCCGAATTGCGCGTTAAAACCACCCAGTCTCCATCCTCAAGATAGGTGATCTGATCGGTGAAGGGGGCCAGTGCCAGAGCATCCGAGCCAAGATACATCTCGCCATTGCCATAGCCCACCGCCAGAGGCGCGCCCTGCCGCGCACCAATGATCAGATCCTCCTCACCTTTGAACAGAAAGGCCAGAGCGAAGGCCCCTTTGAGTTTTGGCAGGGACGCAGCCACCGCATCTGCCGGGCTTCTGCCCTGCTGCACCTCATCATCCACCAGATGGGCTATCACCTCAGAGTCGGTTTCTGTTGCAAATTGATAGCCTTTGGCGATGAGTTGATCCCGCAACTCACGGAAATTTTCGATAATGCCATTATGCACAACCACAACATGATCAGACACATGCGGATGGGCATTGATTTCCGTTGGCTTGCCATGCGTGGCCCAGCGGGTATGGCCAATGCCGGAAAGTCCCTCAAGCGGGTCATCCTTCAGCCGCTTGTCCAGATTTTTTAACTTGCCTTCCGCCCTTCGTCGCCCGATCACGCCATCATGGAGCGTTGCAACACCTGCGGAATCATAACCACGATATTCGAGCCGCTTCAGAGCCTCCACAATCAACGGGGCGACGGGCTCCTGACCCAAAATTCCGACAATGCCGCACATATTCTGATCCTGCGTTTAGAATTCAATCTGGTGAGTAAAGGCCTATTTAGGCGTTTGTTTGTTCCTGAAGGCCTTGGCCCAGTCCGGTTTTTCAATCTGCCGCGCGCGCGCCAAAGCCAGCGCATGAGCAGGAACAGCCCCTGTTATGACAGACCCTGACCCCACATAAGCCCCTTCACCGATCGTCACCGGCGCCACCAGCGATGAATTGGACCCTATAAAGGCATTGGCGCCGACAAGCGTCTTAAATTTGGAAAAACCATCATAATTACAAGTAATTGTGCCTGCCCCTATATTGGCATGAGCGCCGATCTGCGCATCGCCGATATAGCTCAGATGGCTCACTTTGGCCCCCATGGCAATAACAGCCGATTTGGTCTCGACAAAATTGCCGATTTTTGCATCCCGGCCAATGTCACTGCCGGGCCGCAGCCGCGCAAATGGTCCGATATGCGCACCGGCCGCCACATGCGCGCCCTCAAGATGAGAATTGGCGTGGATGGTGACATGTTCCGCAATTTTTACATTTTTGCCGAAAAATATATTCGGCTCCAGCGTCACGTCAGCGGCAAGCTCGGTGTCAAACGAGAAAAACACGGTTTCAGGCGCAATCATCGTCACACCCGCGCGCAGCCAGTGCCGGCGCATTTTATGCTGAAACGCCTTTTCCGCTGCTGCCAGCTGCACGCGGTCGTTCACCCCCATCACCTCGTCTTCATCGGCCAGCACATAGCGGGCGCGCAAGCCCGCCCTGTGGGCCAGCTCAACGGCGTCGGTGAGGTAAAATTCCTTTTGCGCATTGTTGTTTTCAATACGGTTGAGAATATCAAGCGCAATGGCCCCCTTAAAGCCCATCCAGCCCGCATTGCAAAAGCGGATGGCGCTTTCGGCCTCGCTGGCGTCCCGCTGTTCTCGGATTGCAGTCAGATGATCGCCCTGAACCAGCAGGCGACCATAACCTGTCGGGTCGCGGGCTTCAAAACCCAGCACCACGAGATCAGCGCCGTCCTGCAGCATAAGGCTCATTTTGTGCAATGTGGCTGGAGTCACCAGCGGCGTATCCGCAAAGGAGACAAAAACCTGATCATAGGAACGGCATAGCGAATCACGCGCCGCCAGCGCGGCATGTGCCGTACCCCGACGCTCAGCCTGCACATAGATTTCGGCCTTGGGTGCATGTGTGCGGACGATACGGGCCACATCCTCGCGCCCTGGCCCCACAATCACGGCGAGGTCGTCGCAACCACTGGCTTCTGCTGTAGAAATAACGTGCAAAATCATAGGCATATTGCCAATTTCATGCAGAACCTTGGGCTTTGCCGAGCGCATACGGGTGCCTTCACCCGCAGCCAGAATGATCGCCAGACGGCGTGTCTGAACAGGCATGTGCGTAAAATCAGAAGCCGATTTGGTCATTATAAACCCATTACCTTGCGCGAATTGAACCTGTTATTCAGCAACTTTGCCATTGTGGCGGCATCCGCACAACAGTTCTGCCACAAGGCGAAAAAATCATGGACGAAATGCGCAAAACTCAGCAAAAAACGTCGCACAGACGTTTGAGATTGGTCTATATAAGGGCATATTCATGCTGCATATAGGGCATGTCTGTTTAAATGTTCAGACATGCGTCATATTTCTGTTTTTAACGTTCCAAAAGAAATAAGGGGCTTGTCGCTCTTCATGTATTATCGCCGTGAAGTTTTAAAACTCGGATTGCAGGCAGGGGCCTACCTGACCGCAGCCGCCCCCGCTGTTGCACAGACGCAAACTGCTCCGCTTGCGGATGCGCCCGCCCCGTTTGACTCCAATATTGTGCTGAATATGGCGCGCACTTTGGCTGCTAAGCCTTTCAAGGCGCCGGACACCAGCCTGCCCTCGCCCTTTTCATCGCTGACCTATGAAAATTATGTCTCCATCCGTTCGCAAGCTGGCAGTGCCATATGGTCGGCGGATGGCCTTGGTTTTGCGATAGAACCCCTTCATCGCGGGTTTATTTTCACAACGCCCATGGATATTCACATTGTGGATGGGGATAAAATCGCCCGCGTGCCTTATGACCGGGCGCGGTTTGATTTCAATAAATTACAGGTTGGGCCGGACATAAAGGACATCGGCTATTCGGGCTTTCGTATTCTTGAGGCCCGAAATGGCGGCTTTGACGAGCGGGCCATATTTCAGGGGGCCAGTTTTTTCAGGGCGCTGGCCAAAGACCAGACACAGGGCGTTATGGCGCGCGCTTTGGCCATTCGCACGGCTGACCCGCGCGGTGAGGAATTTCCCATTATCCGCGCCGTATGGATTGAAAAACCATCGGCTGCGGCGCGTGTGATTGTGATTCATGCGCTGCTCGATTCGGAAAGCCTGACCGGTGCCTATCGCTTTACGCTGCGCGTCAATGACGCAACGATTATTGATACGGAATCCACTCTTATTCCGCGCCTTGAAGTGGATAATTATGGCATTGCGGCCATGCAGGCCACGTCCTTCTATTCTCCGCTGGATCGTCACAACAGCGATGATCTGCGGCCCGCGGTCTATGAGGTTTCGGGTTTGCGCATGTTGTCGGGCAAGGAGGAATGGCTCTGGCGGCCCGTTTCCAACCGTCTGAACCTGCAAGGCTCAGCCTTTGTGGATGAAAGCCCGCGCGGTTTTGGCCTGCTGCAACGCGAGCGCGACCCGGGCGCCTTTGAGGATGATGAGCAGCATTGGGAGCGCCGCCCCTCACTTTGGATCGAGCCGATCGCCGATTGGGGTGCCGGACAGTTCGAGCTGATTGAAATTCCGACCGAGTCGGAAATCAACCAGAACATCAATGCCTATTGGCGTCCGAAAGAGGGGCTGAAGCCGGGCAAGGAAACCAGCTTCTCCTATCGTCAGTTCTGGTGCTGGTCTCCTCCCTCAAAACCGGCTTTGGCAACGGCAACACAGGCCCGAAGCGGCAAAGTTGTTGTTGGTGGCAAAACACGACGCCGTATTCTGGTTGATTTCACGGGCGATAATTTGGCTGATCCAACGCGAAGCGGCGAAATCAAAGCCTCGCTCTCGTTGAGCGGCGGCATTGTCACTTCTGTGAGCACATTTGCCGGAAAGACCCCGAAAACACTGCGTGTTCTCTTCGATTTTGAACCGAACAGTGATAATATGACAGAAATTCGCCTTCTGTTGCAATCAGATGGTCAGGCTGTGAGTGAAACATGGTTGTATCGTTGGACAGCTTAAATCAGGCGTTTCGTGAAGCCGAACCGGTTCTCCATGATGAAGCTCCATTGCGTCAGGCACCGATAAGTCAGATCGAAACATCCGACGTGCAACCGGCTATGCCGGCTGAGTCGCATATCGCCATGCCGGTTCAGTCGCTGACGCAGTTCGATGCAAAAAAGGAGCGCCGCCGCTGGGCAGCGCCGGAGCTTGCCACGACCCCATGGCTGGCCCGTATTATCGTGTTTGGTGGCGGCTTGCTGCTGACCATCTATGGCGGATATCAAATGTATCTCGTTGTGGATGTGGGCGGCGTCAGTTTACTGAAATGGCTGTTGCTGGCGCTGTTCGTGGCCAATTTTTCCTGGATCGCCCTTGCCTTCACCAGCGCGGTTGTCGGATTTATATGGCTGTTGTTTTTCCAGCCGGGGCCTACGCCCATGCCCCGCAGTCTGGCCAAAAAGACAGCCATTGTCATGCCCATATATAATGAGGCCCCCAGTCGGGTGTTTGGTGCGGTGCAGGCCATAGCCGAGGATGTGGCGCGTTCCGGCCTTGGGGACAATTTCGATTATTTCTTTTTATCCGACACAACCAATCCGGATATATGGATCGCAGAAGAACGCGCCTTTTTGTCGATGCGGGCGCGCATGGGCGAGTCCTTCCGGATTTATTATCGCCACCGCGCGAAAAATACGGCCAGAAAGGCCGGCAATATTGCCGATTTTGTCACGCGCTGGGGCGGCCATTATGAACATATGGTGGTGCTGGATGCGGACAGCCTGATGACCGGCCATTCCATCGTCTGTCTGACAGCCGCCATGGAAGCGGACCCTGATGCCGGTATCATCCAGACCTTACCGCTGATTATCAATCGCAACACGCTTTTTGCCCGCCAGCAGCAATTTGCGGCGCGGCTTTATGGGCCTGTGATTGCGGCCGGACTGTCGGCCTGGATGGGACGTGACGGCAATTACTGGGGGCACAATGCCATTATCCGCACACGCGCCTTTGCCGCCCATTGCGGATTGCCTGACCTGAAAGGCAAGCCGCCTTTTGGCGGGCATATTCTCAGCCATGATTTTGTTGAGGCGGCCCTCATCCGCCGCGCGGGTTATGCGGTCTATATGCTGCCGACGCTGGGGGGCTCTTATGAAGAAAGCCCGCCGTCACTGATTGATCTTTCAGCCCGTGACCGGCGCTGGGCACAAGGCAATTTGCAACATTTGCGGGTTTTACCGGCCAAGGGCCTGCATCTGGCCACCCGCCAGCACATTATCACCGGCATCATGTCCTATCTTGCCTCGCCTTTGTGGATGGCGCAGCTGCTCATCGGCCTCGTGCTGGTGCTGCAAACACGCTATATCCGGCCGGAATATTTCACCAGCCAGTTTACTCTGTTTCCGGCATGGCCGCGTTTTGATGCGGTGCGCTCCTTAAGCCTGTTCGAGCTGACGCTTGCTATTCTGCTGGCGCCCAAACTGTTCGGGTTGCTGGTGGGGCTGGTGCAAAAGGAAACGCGTCAAGCTGCGGGCGGCTGGTTTCCGCTGGTCAGCTCAACGCTGTTTGAAATCATTCTCTCGGCTTTGCTGGCCCCGATCATGATGCTGATTCAGTCCGGTTCGGTGACACAAATCTTGCTCGGGCGGGATACGGGATGGAATCCGCAACGGCGGGATGATGGCTCCATACCCTTGAAGGATATTATCCGCCGCCATCGCAGCCATGTTTTCCTTGGGCTGATCAGCCTGATGGGCGGATTGATGATTTCGCCCTCACTGGTGGCGTGGATGTCCCCCACCATCGCGGGGTTGATTCTGGCCATTGTTATTTCATGGGCCAGTGGTCAGCTCTTTATCGGTTTATGGCTCAAAAAAATCGGTCTTTTAAAAACACCCGAGGAGGCCTCTGTGCCCCCTATAGCCCTGCGTGCCAATCAACTGGCCAAGGAATTGTCGGCGCTGAATGACGATGATGCCGACGGGCTGCGGGCATTGCATGACTCGCCGGTGCTGCGGGCGGCACATGAGGAGTTTCTGCCGGTCGCCAAACGCCGCCAGCGCGGCCAGATCGAACCCGACCGTGCCATGGCGGAAGCCAAGCTGATTGATGCAAGCACGCTGGAGGATATTATTTCTTGGCTGAAACCCAAAGAACGCATGGTCATTCTGCATGATAGAGCCTTGATTTCATTACTGGTCAGCCTGCCCTCGGTGCATAAAGCAGAATGAAAATGGTTATTTGTTAAAAAAAATGACCGCTCAGGCTTGGCAAGGCGCAGAGAGCTTGCTATATCGCTGTCACATTGATGCAGCAGATGATTTGGATGGCAACATCCGCAGATGATGCTCATTCCTCGATAGCTCAGTTGGTAGAGCATTCGACTGTTAATCGAATGGTCGCAGGTTCGAGTCCTGCTCGAGGAGCCAGTTTCAAAGACCTGATATCGCATGATATCAGGTCTTTTTTTCATCCATACCGTTAAGATATGCGTATGCCTGATATGAATGAAAAAGCTACGCCTCCCTGTGTCATCGTCTGGTTTCGAAATGATTTGCGCCTGAGTGATCAGCCCGCTCTTATGGCCGCTGTTGCCTCCGGTCTCCCGGTCTTGTGCATTTATATTCTGGAAACGTCCGACTCTTTGCGGCCTTTGGGCGGCGCGGCAAAATTTTGGCTGCACAAGTCACTCGCGTCACTGGATGCTGATTTGCAAAAGATTGGCGGTTCTCTGAACTATTTTAGAGGAGATGCCCGCGACATTATCCTTCGCATTGCTGAGGACAGGCCGGTTGCGCAAGTGCATTGGTGCCGCCGGTATGGCGCTGCGGAGCGAGAGATTGATTCGGCTCTCAAAACCGCGTTGAAAGACAAATCCATTGACGCGCATAGCCATAATGGCCACCTGCTGTATGAGCCCTGGCAGGTGCGCTCAAAAATCGGAGAGCCATTCAAGGTGTTTACACCGTTCTGGCGTGCGGCCAGAAGCGGAGAGCCGCCTGCGCCGCCCCTGCCCGCCCCGGTTCATGTAGAATCTGCCTCCCCTGTGGCTGGCGCTCTCACGCTGGAACAACTCGGGCTGAAGCCCACACAGCCGGATTGGTCTGGTGGCATAGATGCCGAATGGACGCCGGGAGAACGCGGTGCGGCCGATCGCTTGACGTTTTTTTTAAGCCATGGTGTGCATGGCTATGGCGAAGGCCGCAATCGTCCTGACCTGCCCTCAACCTCGCGCCTGTCGCCCCATTTGCGCTTTGGCGAGATTTCTGTGCGGCAGGTTTTTCAGGCTGCGCAACGGGCGGGTGAAGCGGGGGATGCACCCGTTTATGATGTTGATAAATTCATCAGCGAGATCGGCTGGCGGGAATTTTCCTATGCTTTGCTCTATCAGTTTCCGCACCTGGCCGAACGCAATTTTCAGGCGCGGTTTGATGCCTTTCCCTGGGCAGCGCCCGACTCAGCCGCATTAAAAGCCTGGCAGCGTGGACAGACCGGATATCCGATTGTCGATGCCGGAATGCGTGAGCTGTGGCAAACCGGCTATATGCACAATCGTGTGCGGATGATCGCCGCCTCCTTTCTGATCAAGCATCTGATGGTGCCCTGGCAGATTGGTGAGGCGTGGTTTTGGGATACGCTTGTGGACGCCGATAGCGCCAACAATGCCGCAAGCTGGCAGTGGGTGGCTGGCTCGGGCGCTGATGCCGCGCCTTATTTCCGGATTTTCAATCCGATATTGCAAGGCGAGAAATTTGATCCTGATGGTCTTTATGTCAAAAAATATGTGCCTGAGCTTGCCCATCTCGATGCGCGATATATTCATAAGCCATGGACGGCCCCCGCATTGAATTTGTCTGCCGCAGGCATAATACTGGGAAAAACCTATCCTCATCCGCTGATTGACCATGACTTTGCCCGCAAACGTGCTCTGGATGCCTTCCAAAGCCTGAACACATCGCTTGCCGATGTATAATACCCGCTTAGGAGCCTTGAATTTATGAGAATTGCCGTGATTGGAACCGGTATCAGCGGCAATGCTGCAGCTTATAAGCTGGCGCAGGCTGATATTGAACTTGTTGTTTATGAGCGCGATGATCGTATCGGCGGGCATTCGGCAACACGCACGATCGATTATGATGGGGTGGAAATGAAGGTTGATACCGGCTTTATTGTTTATAATGAGCTGAATTATCCCCATTTCACCAATTTGATCAATGAACTGGGCGTCGAAACACTCGAATCCGACATGAGTTTTGCGCTTACGGCCAATCAGGGGCAGTTTGAATGGTGCGGGCAGGAAAGTGACTGGAAAACCGTGCTCAATGGCCTTTTTGCCCAGCGGTCCAATCTGTTTTCATGGTCTTATCTGAAAATGCTGGTTGAAATTTTACGGTTTCAACGCGAGGCTCGCGCCGACCTGCGCAACAACAGGATCGGCGATATCACCCTTGGCAACTATCTGCAAAGCCGCAATTTTTCCCGCCGGTTGCAACAGGATTATATTATTCCGATGGGTGCGGCCATCTGGTCCATGTCGCCTAAAGCTATGCTTGATTTTCCGGCATTATCCTTCTTTTCGTTTTTTGAAAATCATCGCTTATTGCAATGGGAGCGACCAAAATGGCGCACCATACGCGGCGGCAGCATTGCTTATGTGCAGGCGCTGACCAAAACCTTTGCGGATGTTATCCGGTGTGGTCAGGGGGTAAAAACGGTTGAGACCTTTGGCGATCAGCTGCGCGTCACAGATCATTCGGGTCATGCCGAGATGTTTGATCATGTGGTCATCGCCACTCATGCCCCCGAGGCGCTGACCATGCTGAAAGATGCGACCCCGCTGGAGCGTGAGGTGCTTGGTGCAATCCATACGACTCCAAACGATGTCTATTTACACCGTGATCCGGGCTTTATGCCCAAACGCCGCGCCGCCTGGGCTTCATGGAATTTCCTGCGCCAGAATGATGAAACAGCGCCGATCACCCTTACCTATTGGATGAACCGACTGCAAAAACTGGACATGAAGCGGCCGCTGTTTGTCACGCTCAATCCGCCTGAGCCGCCAAAAGCCGAGCATATATTCTCTCATGCGGTTTTTCATCATCCGCAAATGACACGCGAAGCGATGGCTGCACAAAAACGGCTGAACGAGATTCAGGGATGCCGAAACCTATGGTTCTGCGGGGCATGGACAGGTTTTGGTTTTCATGAAGACGGTTTGAAATCCGGACTGTCCGTAGCGCAGGCGCTGTTGACACAGTATAATATGCAGGGTGACGAAACAGACCTGCAAGCTGCGCAATGAATATGAAATGAAAACCTCTCAGAACCATCTTGAGCCCCTGCCGCCCGACGCGGCAACTCTCTATGTCGGCAGGGTTATGCACGCCCGCCTGAAGCCTGTTCTGCACCGTTTTGAATATCATGTATTCTCGCTGCTGATTGATCTCGACAGGCTCAATGAGGCGGATCGGCAGTCGATGCTTTTCTCTGTTCATCGGCTGAATATATTCAGTTTTTATCCCAAAGATCATGGAGACCGCGGACAGAGCACCCTGCGGGAATATGTCAACAGATTGTTCATGTCTGAAAACCTCCCCGTGCCTGCACATATATATTTGCTGTGCTACCCGCGCATATTCAATTTTGCCTTCAATCCCATTTCTGTTTATTATTGTTATGACGCTTCCGGGCAAGTGAGTGGCCTGATCTATGAAGTGCGCAACACATTCGGTCAGCGCCACAGCTATTTTGCCCCGCTGAAACCGGGTGAGACCTCGGATGCAGGCCTTCGGCAGGAGCGGGATAAACTTTTTTTTGTGTCGCCATTTATGGATATGAATTTACGCTATAAATTTCGTCTGCGCCCGCCGCGCGAAAGCGTCAGCTTGCGCATTATCGAAAATGATCCCGAAGGGCCGATTTTATCTGCGGCGTTTTGGGGGCAAAAATTGGCCATGACTTCCGGTTCTCTTTTTTATGTGCTTCGGACATTGCCCTTTCAAAATCTCAAAATCATCGCGGGAATTCATTGGGAGGCCCTGCGGCTCTGGATTAAGGGCATGAAATTGCGACACCGCCCGCCACCCCCGCTGGGTATAAGTGTGGACGGCGTCCAGAAATCGCCTTCAGATATAATTAATAACATTCAAAAAGGTTTCCAATGAACGCGCATTCTGCACCTGTTGTCGTCACAGCTGATAATCTGGAAGCCATATGCCGACCCTTTCCTTTTGGGGTGCGCAAAGCTCTGACTTTGGCGAGCCAGATTGAGGCGGGCGAGCTGCTTATGGAATTGCCTGCCGGAGAGAAATTGCTGTTTCGCGGCACGATCGACGGGCCAAAAGCCACCATGATTGTCAGGAATCTGGCTTTTGCCATGCGTATGGCGCGCGAGGGCGAGGTGGGTATTGCGGAGGCCTATCTGCGCAATGAATGGGACACGCCGGATCTGACCCAGTTTCTGCTGTTGTTTTGCACCAATATAGACCGTGTTCAGAGCCTGCTGGATAAGCAGCCGCTTGTGCGGCTGTTGCAGCAGTTCACCCATTGGTTGAACCGGAATTCTAAATCGGGGTCACGCCGCAATATTATGGCGCATTATGATCTGGGCAATCAGTTTTACAGCCAATGGCTTGATGAGACCATGACCTATTCATCGGCCCTGTTCAATGACAACACCCGCACATTGCAACAGGCGCAAACCTATAAATATGCGACCCTGTTGCAAGATCTGGCTGTCACCCCCGGAGATCATATTCTTGAAATTGGCTGCGGCTGGGGCGGATTTGCCGAACATGCCGCCCGGATTGCGGGCTGCAAAGTCACAGCTCTCACCATTTCACCCGCACAGTTTGAATTTGCCAAAGAGCGCATATTCAAGGCGGGGCTGAATGATAAGGTCGACATCAAGCTGCAAGATTATCGGGATGAAAAGGGTCTTTATGACAAAATTGCCTCAATTGAAATGTTTGAAGCGGTGGGTGCAGAATATTGGCCTGTGTATTTTCGTCAGCTCCAGAACCGCATGAAGCCGGGCGGCAAGGCCGGTTTGCAGATCATCACCATTCAGGATCGCTTCTGGAAATCCTATACCCGCGAGATTGATTTTATCCGGCGCTATATTTTCCCGGGCGGTATGTTACCCACGCCAAATATTTTATCAAAACTGGCCCATCGCCACGGTTTGCAGCAAACCGGCGAACGTGTTTTTGGCGCCGATTATGCCCGCACTTTGCAGGAATGGCGCAACAAGTTTCGTGCGGTGTGGTCAGGATTGGCCCCAATGGGTTTTGATGAGCGATTCCGCCGGATGTGGGAATATTATTTTGCCTATTGCGAGGCAGGGTTTCTGGCGGGCACTATTGATGTCCGGCAAATCGTTTATCAGAAATAATCCGCCCCTGCCGGATTACACCCACCTGAAGGTAAAAAGTCGTCAGGAGGCTGCGGCGCATGGGCTAAATTATTCTGTTCATCACATCAATGGCCTATGATTAACGCAATAAAATTGATACGTTTTGTGCAGACCGCATTAAAATGATGAAAATATTCTGTCAGCGGTGCACAGAGCGGAGGTAACATGCTTACGGCGGATTTTGATGTAATTGATGAACGATTTACAGCGCTGGTGTTTGGCAATGTCCATGTTGAAAAATTATGGACGGGCGCACGCTGGTGCGAAGGGCCAGCCTATATGGCCGCCGGAAAATATCTGATTTTTTCAGATATTCCGAATGACAGAACCATGAGATTTGACGAAACAGACGGTTCTGTCTCTGTTTTTCAATCTCCAGCCTATAATCAGAATGGCCACACCGTTGACCGGGAAGGACGTTTGATTGCCTGCGAGCATCGCGGGCGCTGTGTTTCGCGCATCGAGCATGACGGATCACGAACCGTTCTCGTCAGTCATTATCAGGGCAAACGCCTGAATTCGCCGAATGATGTTGTGGTGAAATCGGACGGGACAATCTGGTTTACCGATCCGACCTATGGCATTGACACGCATTATGAGGGCGATGCAGCGCCTGAGGAAATTGGTGGCTCATATGTCTACCGTTTTGATCCGGTCAGGCATGAGCTTCTTGCTGTGGCCACAGATTTTGTGAAACCAAACGGGCTGGCATTTTCTCCGGACGAAAAACAGCTTTATGTGGCCGATACGGGCTTCAGCCACATCAAAAACGGGCCCAAACACATCCGCGTGCTGGATGTCAGCGCTGATGGCTGCACCGTATCAGGCACAAAAATCTTCGCCGATTGCACCTTCGGCTGCTTCGACGGGTTTCGTTTCGATACAAAGGGCAATCTCTGGACATCCGCTGGTGACGGTGTGCATTGCTATGCACCGGATGGCACCTTGATCGGCAAAATCAAAATTCCGGAAGTCGTGGCCAATCTGACCTTCGGAGGTCCGAAACGCAACCGCATCTATATTTGCGGAACCACCTCGCTCTACTCCGTATTTGTCAATGCGCATGGGGCCGGCTGGCCGCGCTAGAGTCCGTTACTTTTGACTCAAATGTCTCCCTCGCCCCGAATTGCGGGGAGAGGGATGGGGTGAGGGGCGTGCTGATATATTTGCCCTTGCCCTGCCCTTCTCCTCATCCTTCGCCAAGTTCAGGATGAGGAAGAAGGGACGCTCACAAAGAATGTCCAAATAAAACAGTATGCCCCACCCCTCATACAAGCCATATTTCAGCTCTTTATCATGACCTGTCCCGCTCCGGACCGTGGATGCCGAGCCGGGCAAGCTCAATTTTTGGGCAACGATCCATAACCACACTTACGCCTCTCTGGCGGGCTTTCATGGCGGCAGGTTCATGGATGACACCCAGTTGCATCCAGATGGTTTTGGGGAGAACCGGCAGCGCCAGCGCATCCTCCACCACCTCTCCCGCCGCGGCAGAATTTCTGAAAATATCCACCATATCAATAGGTTGATCTATGTCTTTTAAAGAAGACACAACAGGAATATGTTCAATTATCTTGCCAGCCAGCCCCGGATTGACCGCAATAACATCATATCCGCGCGCAGCCAGTGCCATCATCACCTGATAGGATGCCCGCTCTGGATTATTGGACGCGCCCACAACCGCAATGGTGCGGGTGTGCTGAAGGATGTGTTTAATCTCCTGATCCGATACCATTTCTTATCCTTCAATGTTGAATTGTGACAAGCCCCGCGCGTCCAGATTATAGCTCACCTGTGTCATGCGCGACACTTCTCTGTGATCATGGCTGACATAGATCATCGGCACGGGGCGGAGCTTCTGTAATTGTTCGATATAATACAAAGTTTCCGCTTTTTGCCCGGCGTCCACATTGGCAAGTGGTTCGTCCAGCAGCAAAATCATGGGATTGCTCAGCATTGCCCGCCCCAAGGCCACCCGTTGTTTTTCACCACCTGAAAGATGGCGCGGTGCGCGATGAAGCAAATGTTCAAGCCCCAGCGCCGCGCTCACCGATTTCAGCTGTTCCAACGCCGCCCTGCGGCCTGAAGCTGGCCGGATCCAATGCGAAAAGTTGAGATTATGCGCAACGCTTAAATGTGGAAAAAGGCGTGCATCCTGAAAGGCATAGCCGATCCGGCGTTGATGCACGGGCAGATTGATATTGCGCGCATCGTCCTGCACCACAACCCCGTCAATCACAAGCCGCCCTTGTGCCGGCACCAGCCCGGCAATCATATGCAGCAAAGTTGTTTTCCCTGCGCCTGAATTGCCAACCAGTCCGATGGCACCATGGTCGGAGTGCAACCGCGCATGCAGGGTCACGGGCGTGGTGATCGTCAAATCCAGCTCTATTCTCATCCTGCCCGCCCCTTTCTGGCCAGAAACTCTGCCAGAGCAATCGCTCCTGTTGCCAGAATGATCGAGAGAATCATCAGTCGCAGGGCTGCGGGCTCGCCATTCGGAACCTGCAATTCCGAATAGAGCGCCAGCGAAAGTGTTTGTGTTTCGCCGGGAATATTGGCCACAAATGCGATTGTTGCGCCAAACTCCCCCAAGGCCTTGGCCATGCCAAGCACAACAGCGGCGCACAGGCCCGGCCATGCCAGTGGTAAAGTGACAAAGCAAAAAACACGCAACCGATCGGCTCCAAGACTCGCGGCGGCCTGTTCCAGACGCGGGTCAACGGCTTCAAATGACAGGCGAATCGAGCGGACCATCAGGGGAAAGCTCATGATGCCAGCGGCCAGCGCGGCACCTGTCCAACGGAACGATACAGACAGGCCACAACATGCGGCCAGAAGCTGGCCGAGCGGGCCATATTTGCCAAATGTGAGCAATAAAACATAGCCTGTCACCACAGGCGGTAAAACAAGCGGCAGAACCACCAGCACATTCAGAACGGCATGCCCCCAAAACCGCCCCCGCGCCAGAAGATAAGCGCAAAGAATGGCCGGCGGCAGCGAACATAAGGTGGCACATGCGGCCACCTTCAGGCTCAGAAGAAGGGCCTGACTTTCAACCGGAGACAGATGAAACACATCAAAACTCATGCTAGACTGGCGAAACGGGGGCAACCTGAATGACATTCAGTGCTGTGAAGCCGCAAGCACAGAGAATTGTCGGACAGACACAAGGGGCGCAAAATCACATGATCCATTCTGTTTGAAAAGCTGCCCAATCCACTCAGGATAACAAATGTCAAAGTCTCATCAGAAATTAACAGCTATAGAATGCCAAATGGTTCCCTATATAACAAGGTAAAACTTTTGGACACAGTCGCTACAATATCCATTTTTAGAACAACTGACATTCAGTAAGCCTGAGGAGAGCCATTTGAGCAAGGAAATGCGGGATAATCCGCAATTCTATATGACATCGCCCTCGCCCTGCCACTACCTGCCCGGCAGAGACGAACGAAAAGTGTTTACGCATCTTGTGGGCGTGCATGCGAAAAGTCTCAACAATGTCTTGACGCATTCAGGATTTCGACGCTCGCAAACCATTGCCTACAGGCCTGCCTGTGAAAATTGCCGTGCCTGCATTTCTGTGCGTGTTCTGGTGGACGAATTTTCTCCAAGTCGAAATTTGCGCCGTGTGATGGAGAAAAACCCCGGCGTATATGTTGAAGCCAAACAGCCCACGGCCACGCAGGAGCAGTTTGATCTGTTTCATCGCTATTTACTGACGCGCCATCCCGATGGCGGCATGGCGGAAATGGGGCTTTTTGATTTTGCCACGATGATTGAGGATACGCATATAGATACGCGGATCATTGAATATCACGATCTAACCGGCAGATTGCTGGGGGTGTGCCTGACAGATATTCTGGCGGATGGCCTGTCGATGGTCTATTCGTTCTATGAACCGGAGGACGAACACCGGTCTTTTGGCACCTATATGGTTCTGGACCATATCATGCGCGCCCGCCGCCTTGGCCTACCCTACCTGTATCTGGGCTATTGGGTCGAGGGATCACCCAAAATGGCCTATAAAAGCCGCTATATGCCGCAGGAGAGGCTGCTGAATGGCGAATGGCAGCGCATCGAGAAATAAACAAAAAAGCCCCGGCGAACCGGGGCTTTCTTTCAAATTCTATAGCTATGAAGCTATATTAGAACGAGCGCTTGTAACCGACAGCCAGGTTCCACTTGTCTGCATAGTTGTTGGAAATCTGAACGTCGTGGTTGTAAAGATTCTTCCAAGCATAACCCGCGATGCCATAGACTGAATCCGAAGGTGTGATTGCATAGGTCACGCCGGTCTGAACCTTCGGAGTGTTGTAATATGAGTTGAATGCATCACGATAACGGAGCTGAACAACGTTCCAGGTCCACTGGCTGTTGATCTTCCAGTCGGCAGCCAAAGTGAAGGCATAATAGGCTTCAGCCGAATTGCCTGTGCTTGTTGCTGCGGTAAATGGAGTTTTGGTGTTGCTCGTTGAACCAAATTTGGTTGCACCCCAAGCATAGCCAATGGTTGCACCCGGAGTAATGGTTACGCCACCACCAACGGGAATTTTATAACCAACGGCAAATTCACCCTGACTGACTTCGCCCTGATTAACGCCTGCACCCGCTGTAAGGCCAACGCGACCTGTATAGAGATAGTTGACGCCGGTCACCAGCGATCCAAACCAGGTATGGGCATATTTCACGACACCAACGTTATCGACAATCGCATTGGCAGTCTTGCCAGAGTTGATACCCGAATTGGAAACACGGAATTCCGGATCCCATTCAAAAGAAAGTGAATTGTCCAACGAAGCAGGAGCAGCGGCAGGAGCAGCAGCGGCAGGGGCCGACTTTGAAGGCAGATCAGCTGCAAAGGCAGCGGAGGACAGAACGAGACCAGCAGCAGCTGCGGTCAGAATGGAAACGGTGTTTTTCATTTTTACCTCTTTGGCGATGCGCGACATGTGAAGCGCGGCGTCTTTATGAAATGGTCTTATGCGTAACGGGGCATCTGAATGTTTAATCGTGAACTATTACGCAAATTTAATATGGCGTTTTTCAGGGAGATTCGTCAACGTCCTTAAGCCTTAAAATAAACTGAACACGCATTCTTCAGCGTATTGTTGCATTTTAACCACACATAATTAAGCAAGCCAAATGAATATGACAG
>DAIMHB010000004.1:0-17271 GCA_036723545.1 Beijerinckiaceae bacterium | reverse complement strand
CGCGCGCGAAAATCGCGGTGATCTCGCGTGATTCGTCGATTGATCCGGTCGGCGCCTGCGTCGGTATGCGCGGTTCGCGCGTGCAGGCGGTGGTGAATGAATTGCAGGGCGAAAAGGTCGATATCATTCCCTGGTCGCCGGATGCAGCCACCTTTATCGTCAATGCCTTGCAGCCGGCCGAGGTGGTCAAGGTGGTTCTTGATGAGGATTCGGAGCGTATTGAGGTGGTGGTGCCGGATGACCAGCTGTCGCTGGCCATTGGCCGCCGCGGCCAGAATGTGCGTCTGGCCTCGCAGCTTACCGGCTGGGATATTGATATTCTGACTGAGGCCGAGGAATCCGAGCGCCGCCAGAAGGAATTTGCCCTGCGCACCCATGTGTTCATGCAGGCGCTGGATGTGGATGAGGTCGTGGGCCAGTTGCTCGCCTCCGAAGGCTTCCGTTCTGTCGAGGAATTGTCCGTGGTGGATCCGGTGGAACTGGCCGGTATTGAGGGCTTTGACGAAGATACAGCCGTTGAAATCCAGACCCGCGCGCGCGATTATCTGGCGCGTATCGAAGCCGAGCAGAATGCCCGCCGCCTTGAACTGGGCGTCAGCGACGATCTGCTGGTGATTGATGGCTTGACCACGCCGATGCTGGTGAAGCTGGGCGAGAACGGTGTCAAATCTCTGGACGATTTTGCGGATCTGGCCACTGACGATCTGGTCGGCTGGTCGGAGCGCAAGGAGGGTGAAACCAAGCGTCATGCCGGTTATCTCGACGGCTTTGACATCAGCCGTCAGGATGCGGAAAGCATGATCATGAACGCCCGCCTCAAGCTGGGTTGGATTGATTCGCTGCCGGACGCCAAGCCGGATGAAGCTGCGCCGGATGCGGAATAGGACGGATCGTCATTGGTGAAAATTCTGGCTCCTGCGCCCGAGCGCACCTGCATTGTGACCCGCAAGGTTCGTCCTGCCGCGTCCATGCTGCGCTTTGTGCTGGGGCCGGACGGGGTGCTGGTGCCCGATATTAAGGGCCGCTTGCCGGGGCGCGGGGTTTATGTGTCCTTATCGGCGAGGGCTGTGCGGCAGGCGATGAAGAAAAATGCCTTTGCCCGCAGTCTCAAGGCCGAAGTGAAGCTGCCGCCCGATCTGGACGGCATGATTGACGGATTGCTTAAAAAAACGGTGTTACAGGCCCTGTCTCTGGCCAATAAGGCCGGGGCCATTATCGCGGGCCATGCAAAAGTGGAAAGCGCCCTGGAGGCGCAAAGCCTGCGCGCTCTTGTTCATGCGCTGGATGCGAGCGATGACGGTGTGCGTAAATTGTCGCAGGTGGTGCATCGTCTGGGCCAGAGGGGGAAAATTGCCGAATTCCGGCTTTTGACCTCCGCAGAGCTGGATCATGCGCTGGGCCGCAGCAATAGTGTGCATATTGGGGTCTTATCCGGTGATGCCGGAGCCTTATTTTTAAGAATGGCCGGACGCTATTCTGACTATCGCAACGACAGCGGGGAAGAAAGCCAAGAAATTGTCTCCAACCCGGATGAAATATGTGATAATCTGGATGAAATTTCTGGTAAATGAGTTTAAGAGCGGGCGCGTGGTCGCAGACTAAAGGGTAACATGAACGATAATACGAACAATGGTGACAAAACTTTGACGGTTCCCTCCAAAACACTGACGCTCAAGCGTCCGGTGGAGCAGGGTGTGGTGCGGCAGAGTTTTTCGCATGGACGCACCAAGCAGGTTGTTGTCGAGACCGTCAAGCGCCGAGCGCCCGTCCCGGGCGAGGTCAAGCCTGTTGCCGCCGCGCCAGCACCCGCGCCTGTGGCGCCGCCAAAGCCGCAACACGCGCAGAAACCCTATAATTCCAACCCGCAGCGCCAGTCGCAGCCGCATCGCACAACAGGCGTCGTGCTTCCGACCCTGACCGAAGCGCAGCGCGATGCCCGCGAGCGGGCTCTGAGCGAATCACGATTGCGTGAGGAAGAAGACCGTCGCCGTCAGGAGGCGGAAGCCAAGCTCCGCGCTGAACGTGAGGCCCGCGAAAAGGCCGAGCGTGAGGAGGCCGAAGCGCGCAAACGCGAGGAAGAGGCCCGCCGTGCGCAGGAGCTCGAAGCCAAGCGCAAGATTGAGGAGGAGGCCAAGCGCCGCCTCGGTGGTGGTGCTCCGGCCCCGGCCATAGCCAAGCCTGCTCCGGCAGCGGGGGCGCAGCCCCCTGCCCGCCGCCCGCTGACGCCGATCTCGACACCGGTTCCGCCGCTGACATCCGCGCGCCGCACCGGCGAGGTCGAAGAAGACAATATGAAAAAGACGGTTATCCGTCGCCCCGGCGTGCTGACCAAAGTGGTGGTGCCGCCCAAAACCCCGTCAACTCGTGAAACCGAGCAGAAACAGCGCGGACGTCTGACGCTGGCCAATGTCACCTCCTAGGAGGAGGAGCGCACACGTTCTGTTGCTGCCTTCCGCCGCCGCACCCAGCGGATCAAGGGCCATCAGGCCAATGAGCCCAAGGAAAAAATCACCCGCGAAATCCAGTTGCCGGAAACCATCACCATTCAGGAACTGGCCAACCGTATGTCGGAGCGCGCGGTCGATGTGATCAAGATCCTGATGAAACAGGGTCAGATGGCCAAAATCACCGATGTGATTGATGCCGATACCGCAGAGCTGATTGCGGCTGAGCTTGGGCACCGTGTGCGCCGTGTGGCCGAATCCGACGTGGAAGAAGGCCTGTTTGATGCGCCGGAAGCCGATGGCTCTGACAATCTCGTGCTGCGCCCGCCGGTTGTCACCATTATGGGCCATGTCGACCACGGCAAAACCTCGCTGCTGGACGCCATCCGCAAGGCCAATGTGGTTTCGGGCGAGGCCGGTGGCATCACCCAGCATATTGGTGCCTATCAGATCGTTGCGCCCAATGGCGCCAAGGTCACCTTTATTGATACGCCCGGCCATGCCGCCTTTACAGCGATGCGTGCGCGCGGCGCCAAGGTCACGGATATTGTCGTGCTGGTGGTGGCGGCGGATGACGGCGTTATGCCGCAGACCGTGGAAGCCATCAATCATGCCAAGGCGGCCGGTGTGCCGCTGATTGTGGCCATCAATAAAATCGACAAGCCGGGCGCCAAGCCCGAGCGTGTGCGCGCGGAACTGCTGCAACATGAAGTGCAGGTGGAAAGTCTGGGTGGCGATGTGCTTGAGGTTGAGGTTTCAGCCTTGAAGCGCACCAATCTCGACAAATTGCTTGAGCTTCTGGCGCTGCAATCCGAATTGCTGGATCTGAAGTCCAATCCGGACCGTCCTGCGGAAGGCACCATCATCGAAGCGCGTCTCGACAAGGGTCGCGGGCCTGTGGCCACCTGCCTTGTGCAGCGCGGCACGCTGAAGGTCGGTGATATTATCGTTGCCGGTTCGCAATGGGGCCGTGTGCGCGCTCTGCTCAATGACAAGGGTTCGCCTGTGGCCTCGGCTGGCCCGTCCATGCCTGTCGAGGTGCTGGGCTTCTCCGGTGCGCCGGAAGCCGGCGACCGTGTGGCCGCCGTGCCGAATGAGGCGCGTGCGCGTGAAATTGCCGAATATCGTGAACGTCAGCGCCGCGACAAGATCGCTGCGCGTGGGGGCATGGTGCGCGGCTCGCTGGCCGATATGATGAGCCAGCTCAAAGCTGCGGGCCGCAAGGAATTCCCGCTCGTGATCAAGGGCGACGTGCAGGGCTCGGTGGAGGCTATTCTCGCCACGCTTGAAAAGCTCAATACCGATGAGGTCGCGGCCCGTGTCATTCATGCCGGTGCCGGTGGCATCACCGAGTCGGATGTGACATTGGCCGAAGCCTCCAATGCGGCCATCATCGGCTTCAATGTGCGCGCGCATAAGGAAGCGCGGGAGCTGGCTGAGCGTCTGGGCATAGAAATCCGCTATTACAACATCATCTACAATCTCGTGGATGATGTGAAGGCGGCGATGTCCGGTCTGCTGGCCCCCACCTTGCGCGAAACCATGCTGGGCAATGCGCAGATTCTGGAAGTGTTCAACATTTCCAAGGTTGGCAAGGTGGCCGGTTGCCGCGTGACAGACGGCAAGGTCGAGCGCGGCGCTTCGGTGCGTCTTATCCGCGACAATGTGGTCATTCACGAAGGCAAGCTCTCGACGCTCAAGCGCTTCAAGGATGAGGTCAAGGACGTGCAGGCGGGTCAGGAATGCGGTATGGCCTTCGAAAAATATGAAGACATGCGCGCAGGCGACGTCATCGAATGTTACCGGATTGAAGAGATCAAGCGGTCTCTCTGATGGGTATAAAACTTTAGAGGCCGGATGCGCACAGCCGCATCCGGCGCTTTCTGTGCGAAGACCGTGGATTGGTCAGTCATTTGCAGCTGTAAATATGCTGATGCAGGCCTGACGCTGGTCAGGCTTAAATTTTCCGTCACGCATATTGAATTCATATTGAGTAGGTTTCATGTCACGACAACATCATGCCGGCAAAACCCAGTCCCAACGTATGTTGCGTGTGGGCGAGCTGATTCGTCACGCGGTGGCCGAGGTTCTGACGCGCGGCACCCTCAATGATCCTGTGCTTGAGGGGCAGGTGATCACGGTGCCGGAAGTGCGGATCAGTCCGGATCTGAAATTGGCCACGGTCTATGTCATGCCGCTGGGCGGCGAGCGCTTGCCTGAAATTCTGAAAGCGCTGGAGCGCCACAAAAAATTCCTGCGCGGCGAAATGGCCCACAGGGTCAATCTGAAATTCACGCCGGAGCTGCGGTTTCGCGCGGATGAGAGCTTTGGTGAGGGCGACCGTATCGAGAAATTGCTGCGCTCGCCGCAGGTTCAGCGCGATCTGGCCGCCGGAACCGAGCCGGACGGGCATAATTTGCCTGCCGATGATGACGAAAATTAATCCACTGAGCCGGAGCTTGCCCGATGAGTAAACCGCGCTCGACCCGTATTGAGGTGAATGGCTGGATCGTGCTCGACAAGCCTTATGGCATGACCTCGACACAGGCTGTATCCAAACTCAAATATCTGTTGCAGGCCAAAAAGGCCGGTCATGCCGGCACACTCGACCCGCTGGCCTCTGGCATTTTACCGGTGGCGTTTGGCGAGGCCACAAAAACCGTGCCTTTCGTGCAGGATGGTGAAAAATCCTATCGTTTTACCGTGCGCTGGGGGGCAGAGACCACAACCGATGATCTGGAAGGGCCGGTGACGCAAAGCTCGGACCTGCGCCCGACACCCGAACAGATTCTGGCCCTGCTGCCGCGCTTTATCGGCGAAATTGATCAGACACCGCCGGCCTTTTCGGCCATTAAAGTGGATGGTGCCCGCGCTTATGATCTGGCGCGGCAGGGTGAGGCGGTTGAACTGGCCGCGCGGGTGATCATCATTCATGACTTGCGCCTGATGGACGCCACAGAAGATGAGGCGGTTTTCGAGGCGGATTGCGGCAAGGGCACCTATGTGCGGGCCATTGCCCGTGATCTGGGCCGTTTGCTGGGCTGTTTTGGTCATGTCGCGGCGCTGCGGCGCACCCGCGTCGGCCCTTTTACCGAAATGGACGCGGTGGCACTGGCCGATCTGGCAGAACCCGCGCATCTGGCGCAGGCTTTGCGCCCTGTGGAGCTGGGGTTGTCTGAGGTGCCCTGTGTGATTGTCGATCGCACACTTGCCGCGCGACTCAAACGTGGCCAGTCGATTATCCTGCGTGGACGCGATGCGCCCCTCGATGGTATGGCCTATGCGGCCTGTGGCGGGGTGCCTGTGGCTTTTGGCCCGGTGGAGCATGGCGAATTGCTGCCGCACCGCGTGTTCAATCTCGATTATTAAAACTGCCTAAAATTAAGGCTCGCTTGATCTGACCCTCCCGCGCGACTATAGGACTTTAGTTGAGCCCTTATGTCCGGCTTCAAGCCGTGCCTGCGAGATGAGATCATGACCATAAATGTGACACCGGTAAGCGACGTGGAAAAAGACCTGCCCTTGCGGGAGGATATCCGTTTGCTGGGCCGCATATTGGGCGACACGGTGCGCGAGCAGGAAGGCGAGGATGTGTTCGCCATTGTTGAATTCATCCGCCAGACCTCGACCCGCTTCCACCGCGAGCAGGACAGCACCGTCGGCGGCGCGCTGGAGGCTATGCTCAACCAGCTCAGCCCGCGCCAGACTGTTAAAATCGTGCGGGCCTTTTCCTATTTTTCCCATCTCGCCAATATAGCTGAAGACCAGCATCACATCCGGCGCACCCGCGCCCATGCGATGGCCGGCTCGGCACCCCGCGCCGGATCTATGGCCTTTGCCCTGGCGCAGGCCAAAAAAGCCGGCATTACGGCGCAGCAGCTTGCGGAGTTTTTTGCCAAGGCTCTGGTGAGCCCGGTGTTAACCGCCCACCCCACCGAAGTGCGGCGCAAAAGCACCATGACCCGCGAGATGGATATTTATGCACTGCTGGGCAAACAGGACCTGCCGCAAACTCCGGAGGAACAGGCTCAACTGACGCAGGAGTTGCGCCGGATTATCGTCACGCTCTGGCAGACCAGCCTGCTGCGACAGAACAAACTCACCGTTCTCGATGAGGTTGCCAATGGCCAGAGCTATTATGACTATACATTTTTGCGCGAAGTGCCGAAATTTCATGCCGCGCTGGAGGATCAGCTCCGCGCTTACGAGCCGGGAGAGGGCGTGAATGTTCCGTCCTTTCTCAGAGTGGGCAACTGGATCGGCGGTGACCGCGACGGCAATCCGTTTGTGACAGCCGATGTGCTGAACCAGACCACCACCATGCATTCAAAACGGGCCTTCCAGTTTTATCTGGATGAGCTTCATGCACTGGGGGCAGAGCTGTCTGTGTCCGACCGTCTGGTCGAGGTTTCACCTGAATTGCGGGCACTGGCGCAAAAAGGCGGCGACCAGTCGCAGCACCGCGCGCGCGAGCCATATCGGCAGGCGCTGATCGGCATTTATGCCCGGGTTGCCGCCACGGTGCAGAGGCTGCATGGTATTGCGGATGCGCGTCATCCCAATCTTGACGCCGCGCCTTATGCCACGGCGGCGGAATTGCGCGCGGATCTGGAGATCATCGACCAGTCCCTCAAAGCCAATGGTTCCAAAATTCTGGCCGATGGCCGGTTGCGCATTTTGCTGCGCGCTGTGGATTGTTTCGGCTTTCATCTCACCTCCACCGATCTGCGGCAAAATTCGGCGGTGCATGAGAAGGTCGTGCATGAATTGCTGGAGGCCGTGCAGCCGGGCACCAATTATCTGGGCCGTGATGAAGAGGGCCGCATAGCGCTTTTGCGCAGCGAGCTGGCCACCTCGCGCCCGCTGGTTTCGCCCTTTATTGACTATTCCGAGCAGACACGCGGCGAACTGGCGGTGTTCCGCACAGCGGCGCTGGCGCATCAGCGGCTGGGGGCGCAGGTCATCACCACCTGCATCATTTCCAAGGCGGAAGGCATTTCCGATATGCTGGAGCTGGCGATTTTGCTGAAAGAAGTGGGTTTGGTCAAGGCTGAGGGCACCAGCGCCGTGCATCTCGTGCCTTTGTTTGAGACCATCGAGGATTTGCGCGCCTGTATTGATGTGATGGATGCTCTGTTTGCCCTGCCCGAATATCGCGCGCTGGTGCAGAGCCGTGGCAATGTGCAGGAGGTTATGCTCGGCTATTCGGATTCGAATAAGGATGGCGGCTTCGTCACCTCCGGCTGGGAGCTATATAAGGCCGAGATCGGTCTGGTTGAGGTCTTTGCCAAGCATAAGATTGGCCTGCGGCTGTTTCATGGTCGCGGCGGTTCGGTGGGGCGCGGCGGCGGGCCAAGCTATGACGCGATTCTGGCCCAGCCGGGCGGCGCGGTGAATGGTCAGATCCGTATCACCGAACAAGGCGAAATTATTTCCAGCAAATATTCCAATGCGGAAGTGGGTCGCCGCAATCTTGAAATTCTGGCGGCTGCGACCTTTGAGGCGACATTGTTGCAGCCCGGCCACAGCGCGCCGCAAGCCTCTTATCTGGAAGCCATGGCCGAGCTTTCCGATGTGGCCTATGCCGCCTATCGCGGCTTGGTTTATGAGACACCGCGTTTCGAGGATTATTTCTGGGGCAGCACGGTGATTACCGAAATTGCCACATTGAACATTGGTTCGCGCCCGGCCTCACGCACCAAAACCCGGCGGATTGAGGATTTGCGGGCGATTCCCTGGGTGTTTTCATGGGCGCAATGCCGCCTGATGCTGCCGGGCTGGTTCGGCTTTGGCGCGGCGGTCAAGGCCTTTCTGGCCGCGCATCCTGCCGATGGTATGGCGACCTTGCAGGCGATGTATCGGGAATGGCCGTTCTTTCGCACCCTGCTGGCCAATATGGACATGGTGCTGGCCAAGAGCAGCCTTGCCATTGCCTCGCGCTATGCCGCGCTGGTGCCCGATGAAGCGCTGCGCGAAGCCATCTTTGGCCGCATCACAGCTGAATATAACGAGACCATATCCTCGCTTCTGGCCGTGATGGGCCATACCAAGTTGCTGGAGGAAAATCCTCTTCTGGAGCGTTCCATCCGCAACCGGTTTCCCTATCTTGACCCGCTGAACCACATTCAGGTGGAACTGCTGAAAAAACATCGTGCGGATGGCATGAATCCGGAGGTTCTCACCGGCATTCAGCTCACCATCAATGGCATTTCAGCCGGTCTGCGCAACAGCGGCTGAGGGGGCATCCCCCTCAATGCTTGCCGAAGGTTTCGTCAAAGGCATAGCCCGCGCCGCGCACCGTGCGTACAGGGTCACGCTCGCGCCCGCGCGATAAGGCTTTGCGCAGGCGTCCGACATGAACATCGACCGTGCGTTCGTCAATTTCCACCGACATGCCCCAGACACCGTCGAGCAGTTGCGCGCGGGAGAATACACGGCCCGGCCGCTCCATCATAAATTCCAGCAGGCGGAATTCGGTCGGCCCCAGATGAATATCGCGTACATTGCGCGTGACACGGTGGGTTTCGCGATCAAGCTCAAGGTCGCCGGCTTTCAGCTTGGCCGCGACCCGCTCTGGCCGCGAGCGGCGCAGCAGCGCCCGCACCCGTGCCATCAGTTCAGGCACAGAAAAGGGCTTGACGACATAATCATCGGCACCAACAGACAGGCCGCGCACCCGCTCGCCCTCATCCCCCCGCGCGGTGAGCATGATCACGGGCAAGGTTTTCGTGGCCTCGCGCGCCCGCAGGCGGCGGCAGATTTCAAGACCCGACACGCCCGGCAGCATCCAGTCCAGAATGACCAGATCGGGCGGTGCTTCGGCCAGTTTCAGCTCGGCCTCGTCTCCACGCTCGGCCCGTTCCACCAGATAGCCTTCCGCTTCCAGATTATAGGCCAGCAGCAGCGACAAAGAGGCCTCATCCTCCACAACCAGAACGCGCGGTGCGGTCTGCCCGGCAGATTTGCGGCCGGACTGACCAGACACTTCTGCGGCGTCACGACTTTTGCTTAAACTCATCATTTAACCGAATCCGAATGAACATCATCCTGTTTCAGCGACAGGCTGCCCTTTGGCCGCTCCAGCGGCAGAGTTTCGCCGGAAACAAGATAGACCACGGTTTCGGCAATATTGGTGGCATGATCGCCGATCCGTTCGATATTTTTCGAGCAGAACAGCAGGTGGGTGCACAGCGTGATATTGCGCGCATCTTCCATCATGAAGGTGAGAAGATCGCGGAACACAGAATCTTCCAGTGCATCCAGCTCGGCATCCCGCTCCCAGACCGAGCGGGCCAGCGCCATGTCGCGCTGCGCATAGGCGTCCAGCACATCCTTCATCATCATCGCGGCCATATCATTCATGTGGCGGATGCCGATAATGGCGCGCGGCAGCTGCGGACGCTGCTCTTTGGCAATTTTAAGCGCGCGTTTGGCCACATTCTTGGCCAGGTCACCGACACGTTCCAGATCACCCGAAACGCGGATTGCCGCGACGATTTCGCGCAGATCCACCGCCATCGGCTGGCGCCGTGCAATGGTGAGAATGGCGGTGTCCTCAATTTCCCGCTGCAAAACATCAAGACGCGGGTCGGCGGCAATCACTTCGCGGGCCTGATCCAGATTCAGATCGCCCAGCGCTTCCATAGCGTCCAGCAGCATCTTTTCGGCAAGACCGCCCATTTCGGCGATTTTCCGGCCCAGATCCTCAAGCTCTTTGTTAAAGGCAGACATAATATGATCGGTCATGGGTTTTAATCCTGTCTCAGCCAAACCGGCCGGTAATATAATCTTGTGTCTTGCTCTGGGTTGGCGATGTGAAAATCTTTGTTGTCACGTCGAATTCAACCAATGACCCGAGATACATGAACGCCGTATAATCGGAGCAGCGCGCCGCCTGCTGCATATTATGCGTTACAATCACAATCGTGTATTGTTCTTTCAGCTCGTCGATCAGCTCTTCGATCTTGGCGGTGGAAATGGGGTCAAGCGCCGAGGCCGGCTCGTCCAGCAAAATCACTTCGGGGCGCACAGCCGTGGTGCGGGCAATGCACAGGCGCTGTTGCTGTCCGCCTGAAAGGCTCAGACCGCTGGCCTTGAGCTTGTCCTTGACCTCGTCCCAGAGGGCGGCCTTGCGCAGGGCCTGTTCAATACGGCCATCGAGTTCGGATTTGGGCAGCTTTTCATAAAGATTGATGCCAAACGCGATATTATCATAAATCGACATTGGAAACGGTGTTGGTTTTTGAAACACCATGCCGATTTTGGCGCGCAGCAGGTTGAGGTCCTGCGTCTTGTCGAGAATATTCTGCCCATCCACCAGCACCTGACCTTCAGCCCGCTGATTGGGATAAAGCTCGTAAATACGGTTGAGTATGCGCAGCAGGGTTGATTTTCCGCAGCCCGAAGGCCCGATGAAGGCCGTCACTTTGTTTTTGTACAGCGGAATTGTGATTCCCTTCAGCGCCAGTGTGGAGCCATAGTAGAATTTCAGATCCTTGACAGACACTTTTTCAATCAAATGTTCGGAATTTTGCAGGGTCATCCGGTTTTCCTTTGGGCAGTCAAGGCTCGCGCAATGACGCTGAGCAGCAAAATGGTGAAGGTTATCAGCAGGGCGCCTGTCCAGGCCAGTTGCTGCCATTCCTTATAGGGCGACATGGCAAACTGGAAGATGGTGGCGGGCAGGCTGGCCAGCGGGGCGTTGAGATTGGAACTCCAGAACTGATTGTTCAGCGAGGTAAAGAGCAGGGGGGCCGTTTCGCCGGAAATGCGGGCCACAGCCAGCAATATGCCAGTCAGAATTCCGGCCTTCACCGCACGGTAGGCCACCTGCGAGATCACCAGCCAGCGCGGCATTCCCAAGGCTGTGGCGGCTTCGCGCAGGGTGGGCGGCACAAGGTTGAGCATATCCTCTGTGGTGCGCACCACCACCGGAATCACCAGCATGGCCAGAGCCACCGCACCGGCAATGCCGGAAAAATGGCCCATTGGCCGCACCAGCACCTGATAGATGAACAGGCCGATGACAATCGAGGGCGCGCTGAGCAGAATATCATTCACAAAGCGGATCACATCGGTGATTTTGGAATATTTGCCATATTCCGCCATATAGGTGCCGGCCAGAATGCCGATGGGCGTGCCCACAACCACCCCGATAATGCCCATCATCAGGCTGCCGACAATGGCATTGGCCAGACCGCCATTGGTGCCGGGTGGCGGGGTCATCTGGGTGAATATATCCAGCGAAAGACCGGCCAGACCATGTTGCAGCAAGGCAATCAGAATCAGCGCCAGCGCGGCCAGACCAATCCCAGCCGAGGCATAGCACAGCGCGATGATGATGCCGTTGTGAAATTTGCGTAAGGCATAGGCGTTCATTTTATTTCCCCGCCTGTTTGTTCAGCTGCACCAGAAGCAGGCGGGCGGCAGCCAGAACAAAAAATGTGATGATGAAGAGGATCAGACCCAGCGCAATCAGCGAGGAGGTGTAAAGGTCGCCGGTGGCTTCCTGAAACTCATTGGCAATGGTGGCGGAGATGGTTGTGCCGGGCGCAAACAGCGAGGTGGAGAGCTTGTGCGCATTGCCGATGACAAAGGTCACAGCCATGGTCTCGCCCAAGGCGCGGCCAAGACCAAGCATGATGCCGCCGATCACGCCGACGCGGGTGAAGGGCCATACAATCGACCCCACCACTTCCGATGTGGTGCAGCCTATGCCATAGGCCGCTTCTTTAAGCACATGCGGCACAGTCTCGAAGACATCGCGCATGATCGAGGTGATGAAGGGCAGCACCATTACCGCCAGAATCAGGCTGGCGGTCAGCATCCCGATGCCATAGGGCGGGCCGGCAAACAGGCTGGAGAGCACCGGCACCGGCTTGAACAGATGGATCAGAAACGGCTGAACCGTTGTCTGCAGGAAGGGGGCGAGAACAAACAGGCCCCAGATGCCGTAAATAATCGAGGGAATACCGGCCAGAAGCGCGATGGCAATGCCCAAGGGCCGCTTCAGCGCGGGCGGGCAAAGTTCTGTGAGAAATACCGCAATGCCGGTGCTGATTGGCACGGCAATCAGCATGGCCAGAAAGGATGTGACCAAAGTGCCGGTGATCGGCGAAAATGCACCGAAATTTTCGGTGACCGGATTCCATTTTTCCGAAGTCAGAAAACCGAAGCCAAATTGTTGCAGGGCCGGCGCGGCACCAATGATCAGCGAGACAATGACGCCGCTGAGCAGAATCAGCACACCATAGGCCGACAGCATGGTCGCATTGCGAAACAGCAGATCACCAAGACGAAAGCGGCTCAATGTGGCAGCGCGAACGGAATGCGAAAGGGGAAGCTGGGCTTCGGTCATGGTCATACTGTCGCTCATGATCACTCACATGCAGGAGAAAACCCGCAGCCTGAGGGCAGGCTGCGGGTCAGAATATTACTTGGAATAGACAGGCTTACCAGCCGCATCCTTCACATTGTCCCATGCCTTTTCAATGGCGGTGACCACAGTTGCGGGCATTGGTACATAATCAAGCTCGGCCGCTGCCTGACCACCGTTCTTATAGGCCCATGCAAAGAACTTCAGGGCTTCTGCCGCAGCAGCCGTGTCCTGTGGTGCCTTCGGGATCAGAATGAAGGTTGCACCGGAAATCGGCCAGCTGGCCGCGCCGGGCTGGTTGGTCAGGATCTGGTAGAAAGCCGGATTGGCTGTCCAGTCGGCATTGGCGGCGGCTGCCTGGAAGCTCTCGGCCACAGGCGCAACAGCCTTGCCATCCTTGTTGAGCATTTTGGTATAGGTCATTTTGTTCTGCTTGGCATAGGCATATTCAACATAGCCAATCGCACCCTTGGTCTGGGTGACGTTATTGGCCACGCCTTCATTGCCCTTGGCGCCAACGCCGGCGGGCCATTCCACAGCAGTATTTGCACCCACCTTGGTCTTCCAGTCATCGCTGACCTTGGAGAGATAATCGGTGAAGATGAAGGTTGTGCCCGAACCGTCGGCGCGGTGCACGATGACAATGGCGTCGGAAGGCAGCTTCACACCCGGGTTGAGCTTGGCAATGGCCGCATCATCCCATGTCTTGATGTTGCCAAGGAAAATATTGGCCAATGTCGGACCGTCCAGAACCAGCTGGCCGGGGGCGATACCGTCAAGATTGACCACAGGCACGTCGCCGCCGACAACAGTCGGGAACTGCACAAAGCCGTTCTTTTCAACATCTTCCGGCTTCAGCGGCATGTCCGTAGCGCCAAAGGTCACGGTGCGGGCGGTGATCTGCTTGATGCCGCCGCCCGAACCAATGGACTGATAGTTCAGACCATTGCCGGTTTCCTTTTTATAGGAATCGGCCCATTTGGCATAGATCGGATAGGGAAATGTTGCGCCAGCGCCTGAAATATCCAGTGCGGAAGCTGCTGTTGCGGTTGTTGCAAGCAGCGTGGCAGCAAAAACTGCGCGGGAGAACGACATATTCATCAAAAGCCTCTTCGGTTTGAGCGGGAGATCAGGCATTACGAAGTCCGTATGACCCCGACCTATCTATTGACCTCTAGGTCGAGTCCTAATCCATAACAGTCACTGTTATATGACCGTGACATCATAGTTTTATGACAATTTAAATATTTGTTTTTTATTATAAAATTTGATCTTGCTTCAGCGGAAAGCATAATGTGAAGCTTGTGCCTTCCCCAAGGGTGCTCTCAACCTGCATACGGCCGCGGTGGCGGGCCACAATATGTTTGACAATGGCCAGACCCAGACCTGTGCCGCCTTTGGCCCGGCTCTGGCCGTCATCGACACGGTAAAAGCGTTCAGTCAGACGGGGAAGGTGCTCTGCGGCAATGCCGGGGCCATAATCTTTCACCTGCAAGACGACATCATGATCCTGTTTGAACAGGCTGACCTCGACACGGTTGCTTCTGTCTGCTGTTTCTTCATCCCAGACACCATATTTAATGGCATTTTCAACCAGATTTTCGCAGACACGCGCCAGTTCGTCATGATCTCCGGCCATAATGGCCGGGCCGTTCACATCGCGGCTGAGCGCCACGCCATTGTCTCTGGCCAGAGGATGAAGGGTTTCGACAATATGCTGCACAATGAGGCTGAGATCGACGGGGTTTTCCGGTCGCAGATGGGCTTTTTGCTCGATACGGGACAGGGAGAGCAGGTCATCAACCAGACGCGACATGCGGCGGGCCTGATCGCGCATGATTTCCAGAAATTTGCCCCGCGCCCGCGCGTCATCTCTGGCGGGCCCTTGCAAGGTTTCGACAAAGCCAAGAATTGAGGCCAGCGGCGTGCGCAGCTCATGGCTGGCATTGGCGACAAAATTGACCCGCATCTGCTCCAGACGGCGGGCCTCGGTCATGTCGGTCAGGGCGATGACAACGGCGGAGGACACAATACCGGCCACGTCCAGCGGGTTGATGGTGACCTCAAACATTCTCTCCACCGGCACCCGCTCATGCAGCAATGTGGTTTCCGCACGTTTGCTGGTGAGCACGCGGGCAACCCCGTCCAGCACATCGGGTGCGCGCAGGGTCAGAATGAGTGGTTCGCGCAGGCGCAATCCGGGCAATATTTTACGCGCCGCGCCATTGGAGGCCACAATCCGGACATTCTGATCGACGATCAGCGCCGGATGCGGCAAGGTTTCCAGCAATGCGGCTGCAAATACACCGGTCGAACCTGCCCAGTTAAATTCAGCCATTGCCGTCACTCATCCGCTTCATCCATGGCCTCACGCAGCGCCTGCCAGCGGCGGGCAATCTCATTGGCCCCCAGCAAAGCCAGCGCCAATATAAACGGCACCACATAATAAACCATGCGGAACATCAGCAGCGAGGCCAGAACAGCCGAGGCCGAGACATTGGGAATGGCCTTGAGCATGGTGGCCTCAAAAATGCCGATGCCGCCCGGCGCATTGCTGGCAATGCCCAGCATCACCGCAAAAACATAGACGGCGGCATAAGTGATGAAATCCAGCCCGTGTTCGGGCGGCAGCAGCACATAAAGCGCCGCCGATCCGGCACAGACATCAATCACACCCAGCAGCATCTGCCCCATTGTGACGGCAAGGCCCGGCAATTCCAGCCGGAACCTGTGCCAGCGCACCTTGCGCCGCACCCGTCCCACATAAAACAGATAGGCCGCGATCAGCGCCAGAACGCCGCAGCCGATCAGAATATTAATATCCGTTTTGAACTGGTTGAGGTCGGCTATGGCCCGTGCCTCGACAATCATGCCAAAGCCCAGCACCGCGCCCATGCCGAGCCAGAAGGTGATTCCGGCAATGATGGTCAGGCTCGCCACTTTGGCCGCTGAAAGGCCCGCCCGCGCATAGGTCCAGAAACGCACAGCGCCCCCCGTCACCAGCGGAAAGCCCAGTGTGAAGGAGATGGCATAAGAGGTGAAAGAGCCCAGAGCCGTGGTGGTGAAGGGAATTTTGGTGCGCAGATGCCGTAGGGCCAGCGCATCATAGCCGGTCAGCGCGGCATAGGACAAAGCTGTGAAACATCCCGCCATTAAAAACTGCTCAAGACGGGTGTTTTCAAAAGCCGCCCGCAGGTCATGCACATCAATGGCTTTGAGCGTACGGGTCAAAATCCACACAGCCAGACAAATCAGGCCGGCAGACGCCGTCAGACCGATCATATGCCAGAGACGATGATGAGTCTCGGTGTCAAAGTCGGTAACCGTGGCATTCTCCGGCCGGTTTTCCTCCATTGTATTCATGTGCCTCTAATAAAATAAATATCAGATTCACGTCATTACGAGGCTAATATGACAGTCGCAAGGCGTTTCTCTGTCGCAGGCTCAAAAATAAATCCGAACCCTTTAAAGCGGGCCAAAAGCCTGTGCCATTGACCCGCTTCACGCAGAAATAGGCTCGATTCGGTCAAAAAATTCACACCAGAGACATCCAGCTTTGTGTCTCTTTCGAGCGGGCAAAGGTGTGAATGACCCGCTCGATCTCATAGCCGGTGGTAAAGTCCGGCCAGGCCTTGCCCTTGCCTTCAATGGCGCGGATCAGATCGGCACATTCAATAATTTTGAGGTCATTGAAGCCAAGCCCATGGCCGGGGGCCGGGCAGAACAATTTATAGGGCTCATGCGCCGGGCCGGTGAGAATACGCTTAAAGCCCTGCAGAGCGGGCGTGTCATCGGCGGCAATTTTGCGCGAAAACAGCTGAAGCTCGTTCATCTGCTCCTGCTGATACAGAATCGTGCCTTCGGTGCCATGCACCTCGAAACCGAGCCAGCTTTTACGGCCCCAGCTGGCGCGGCTGGCGAGCAGGGCCCCGCTGGCTCCATTGGCAAAGCGCACCAGACCATTGGCCACATCCTCATTTTCAACTGTGCCGGTCTTGCCGCTGTCATCGGCCAGCGGGCGCTCGGGATGCACAATATCCGTGTCGGCAACCAGCTTTTCAATCGGCCCGCACACCAGTGTCGCCAATGAAACGAGATGGCACATCAGGTCACCCAGCACGCCAAGACCGGCATCTTTCAGCCTGGCGCGCCATGACCAGGGGATTTCGGCAGCAGCGAGATAATCCTCATCCACCCAGCCGCGAAAATGAAACACCCGGCCAATCGCGCCGCTCTCGATCAAGGTTCTGGCATGATGAATGGCGGGGTTGCGGGTGTAATTATATCCCAGCATGGTGACCTTGCCGCTGGCCTGCGCCGCAAGGCGCATGGCCTGCGCATCCTCCAGCGTCAGCGCCATCGGCTTTTCGCACCAGACATGCTTGCCCGCCTGCAGCGCCGCTGTGGCCATGTCGCGGTGGAGGCCATTGGGCGTGGTGATGGACACAACAT
>DAIMHB010000003.1:0-20555 GCA_036723545.1 Beijerinckiaceae bacterium | reverse complement strand
GTGTGAAAGGCCGAAGAGAGGTTGATGGCCAGAATCTGATCCCATTTCTCGATGGGAAATTCCTCGATCGGCGCCACATTCTGGATGCCGGCATTGTTGATCAGAATGTCGAGCGTGCCGAATTTGGCTTCCGCCTCATGAATCATGGCCGCAATTTCGTCCGGCTTGGTCATATCCGCTGCCGAATAATGGCAAGACACCTTGAAATCGGCCTCGATTTTCGACCGTTCGGTCTCAATGGCCGCCGCCTCGCCAAAACCATTGATAACAATCTGCGCGCCTTCAGCGGCCAGCGCCCGTGCATAGGCCAGACCAATACCGGATGTTGAGCCCGTGATCAGGGCGGTGCGGGATTTTAACGTCATAAGACCTCCGTAATGTAGAATTATAGGGTAATGTGCATTGCAACAAATTGCCATCGGAGATTAGACGCAGATCCGGATGACATTTTAAGTCTTCTGACCTATCTATAGGCGCAACAGTGGGAAAGATTATGACTGATTTTGCACAAACTCTGATTGAAGCCGCGCCCGCCCGCCGCCTGATAACGCAAAGCGTAACTATTGGCGGTGTAAAAGTCGGAGGCGGCGCACCGATCATCGTGCAGAGCATGACCAATACCGATACTGCCGATATTGAAGCCACCGCACGGCAGGTGGCCGCTCTGGCGCGCGCTGGCTCGGAACTGGTGCGCATCACCGTTGACCGCGATGAAGCCGCGCGCGCTGTGCCCTATATTCGTGACCGGCTGGCGCAAATGCGGGTGAGCGTTCCGCTCATCGGCGATTTTCACTATATCGGCCATAAATTGCTCTCCGACCATCCGGCCTGCGCCGAAGCGCTGGATAAATATCGCATCAATCCCGGCAATGTCGGCTTCAAGGATAAAAAAGACCGACAATTTTCAACCATTATTGAGCTGGCCGCCAGATATAACAAAGCCGTGCGCATTGGCGCCAACTGGGGCTCGCTGGATGGTGAATTGCTCACCGCGCTTATGGATGAAAATGCCGCATCGAACCAGCCTGTTGATGCGCGGGCGGTGATGCGCGAGGCTATGGTGCAATCGGCGGTGCTCTCGGCGCAGCGCGCCGAAGAAATTGGCCTTGGCAAAGACAAAATCATTCTCTCGGCCAAGGTATCGGGCGTGCAGGATCTCATTTCCGTTTACCGGATGCTGGCCAGACGCAGTTCTTACGCGCTGCATCTGGGCCTGACCGAGGCGGGCATGGGCTCAAAAGGCATTGTCGCCTCCTCTGCCGCGCTGGGCGTGCTGATGCAGGAAGGCATTGGCGATACGATCCGCATCTCTCTGACGCCAGAGCCCAATGGCGACCGCACCTTAGAGGTCAAAGTGGCGCAGGAGCTGCTGCAAACCATGGGCTTTCGCACCTTCGTGCCGCTGGTGGCCGCCTGTCCGGGCTGCGGGCGCACCACCTCAACCGTATTTCAGGAATTGGCGCGCGATATCCAAAATTATATCCGCGACTCGATGCCAGAGTGGAAAGGCAAATATGTCGGGGTGGAAAATCTCAATGTCGCGGTGATGGGCTGCATCGTCAATGGCCCGGGCGAATCGAAACATGCGGATATTGGCATTTCGCTGCCCGGCACCGGCGAAGCCCCCACAGCACCCGTATTTATTGACGGGCAAAAGGCCATGACCCTGCGCGGCCCCAATATTGGTGCGGAATTCAAGGCCATCGTCGAAAATTATATCGAAAAGCGATTCGGCTCAGCCGGCTAATCCCGCACCAATATTCATCAGCAGGCTGATAATCGTGGTGTTGAAAAAGAACGACAGGATCGAATGCAATGTCGCTGTGCGGCGGATGGATTTTGACCAGATTTCCACATCCGCCGTCGCTGCTGCCGAGGCAATCACAAAGGAAAAATACAGAAAATCAGCAAAAGCAGGCTTGGGTTCACCGGGAAAGCGCAGGCCGCCGGAAGATTCCAGCGTATCTTTCTCGACATAATCTTTTCTGATCAAAAACTGATGCGCATAATGCATGGCAAACATAAAATGAATGAACAGCCAGGCGCTGACCACTGTGCCCACCACAAGCGCAAGATGCATGAATTTCAGCGCGCCATGCACATCTTTTAAGTTGGCAAGCTGCGCAAAAATCGCCCCCATTGAGAAAAAGGACGCCAGAACCGCCAGAGTGAGAATAACCAGCTCGCTCTCATCGCCGGCAATGGCCTGCGCCCGGCGGTGATCCTCGCTTGAGCGCAGCATGAAGCGGACAGACAGCGCCAGAAACAGCCAGGCCCCGACATTCCACCCCAGCAGGAGGCGCGTTGAAATATGCCAGTGCTCCGGCATGGCCAGAATGGCCACTATAGCCATAACCGCACAGATAAAAAGTCTTGGACGCAGCAAAATGTGCCGGAAAAACCGGTTTTTGCGAAAAAAAGCCAGGCTCACCACGCGAAACTGCTCCCTATTCAGGATGATCTTGTCACAACAAAATCAACAGCCTGAAGAAGCACAGTTTTATCTCCCGGACAAGCGACAGACATAAGCGCCTGTTTGGCCTCCCGCACCAAGGTTTCACAAATGTTCCGGCTCTCCTCAAGGCCCAGCAAAGACACCAGCGTGGCCTTGTTGCGCTCTGCATCCTTACCGGCTTTTTTGCCCATTGTGGCCTCATCACCACTATGATCGAGCAGATCATCAGCAATCTGGAAGGCGGCCCCGATTTTATGGCCGAAATCGGAAAGGCTCTGCGCATTGCGGGCATCGCATCCCGCGAAAACCGCACCCGCCTGCACGGCAAAATGAATCAGTGCGCCGGTTTTCATGGCCTGCAACTGTTCTATATCCTGTTGTTCCAGAGGAAATTCTGCAATCTCGGCAATAAGATCGCGCATCTGACCCCCAACCATGCCGCCCATGCCAGCACTGCGGGCCAGATCGACCACCAGCTTGGCTCGCACAGCAGCATCCTCATGTGTGGCCTCATCCGCCAGAACATCGAAAGCATAGGTCAGCAAGGCGTCGCCAGCGAGAATGGCGGTGGCCTCGTCAAAGGCCTTGTGCAAGGTCAATTTGCCACGACGCAGATCGTCATTGTCCATTGCCGGCAGGTCATCATGAATCAGAGAATAGCAATGCACCATTTCAAGGGCGGCAGCAGCCCGCACAATACCGCTGCTTTCTGCTCCAAACAGCCGCGCGGTTTCAATCATCAGAAAGGGACGGAAACGCTTGCCGGCATTAAGACTGGAATAGCGCATGGCGTCCAGCAGGCGTTGTGGCCTGTCCATTTCACCGGCAAGGGGGGCGGGGCGCAAAAGCTCCTTGAGACTTTTCTCAACAGCTTGCGTCGTATCGGCCAGAGCCGTAACAAAAGGCTGAAGGGTGTTATCTGCCAATATCGCACTCCCGGATTGAACGCGCGCAGACTCAACGCACGAATGGCTTGTCTTATTGAGTTCAATAGGACAAAATAATTCGCCCAGATTTTAATTTACAGCCTAAAAAGAAAAAAGATAATTTTGCCTTTACTTTTATATTATATCCGCAGGATTTTAGTCAATGTTGCTCTGCTTATAATCCTGTTCTGGAGCATGACTATTACAGCGGCTTTTCTGTTTCCTCCCATTTCAACCTTGATGTGGGGGCGGATAATTCATTTTGACCCATATAATCGTGAATTTATACCACTCAACCAGATGTCGGCGCATTTGATTCAGGCTGTGGTCATGTCCGAGGACGGCCAGTTCTGCCAGCATGACGGGGTGGACTGGGCTGCGCTGGGCAATGTGCTCAATCATGACAGCGGGCCGAATCGCGGCGCCTCGACCCTGACCATGCAGGTGGTCAAAAATATGCTGCTGTGGCCGGGCCGCTCCTATCTGCGCAAAGCGCTGGAAATTCCGCTGGCTCTGCTTCTCGACAGACTCTGGGGCAAAAAACGCATTCTCGAAATTTATCTCAATACAGCCGAATGGGGCGATCATATTTATGGGGCGGAGGCCGCGAGCCGCCATTATTTTCATGAACCGGCGCGGAATTTATCACGCTTTCAGGCGGCTTTGCTGGCCTCCAGCCTGCCCAATCCGTTTAAGCGCCATGCGGCCCGCCCGGGCCAGCATCAGCTCAGGCTCAGCAGCATTATCGAAACCCGCATGAGCGGCGCCGATGAATGGCTATCCTGCCTGAAATAGGCTCAGGGCTTCGGGCGGGCTCCGAAAATCGCACTGCCCACCCGCACATGGGTGGCGCCAAGCTGAATCGCCAGCTCGAAATCCGAACTCATGCCCATGGAGAGCACCGGCAATTCATGCCGCTTTGCCATTTGATTCAACATAGCAAAATGCGGTGACGCCAGCTGATCGACGGGGGGAATACACATCAATCCGGTAATTTTTAAGCCCAGTTCCGCGCAAAGCTGCAAAAAGCCATCCAGATCCTGCGGCAAAACACCGGCCTTTTGCGGCTCGGCTCCGGTATTGACCTGCACATAAAGCTGCGGGCGCTTCTCGGTGCGGGCACATTCAGCGGCCAGCGCTTCAGCCAGTTTGGGCCTGTCCAATGTTTCGATCACATCAAACAATTCAATAGCGGCGGCCACCTTATTGCTTTGCAACGGCCCGATCAGATGCAACTCAATATCCGGATAATCACGGCGCAGCTGCGGCCATTTGCTTTGCGCCTCCTGCACGCGGTTTTCGCCAAAAACCCGCTGTCCGGCGGCCAGAACGGGCCGGATCACCTCGGCCTCATAGGTTTTGGAGACACAAACCAGAGTCACCTGCGCCGCCGCCCGGCCAGATTCGACGGCCGCGCGGGCAATATGCCGGCCAACCTCCTGCCAGCGGGCCACAGGGGCCTGCATATCCGTTCCATCCTCAGAGACAATCGACATGAGAAAAGCCTTTATATGTCTGACACCCCAACACACAGAAAGGGGCAAAATATTTGACCCATGTGCTATTTTGCTGCCAACTGCGTTTAAATTATCGTATACAGCTAACTGAACCTGAATTTCTGCATAGAAATTTCCCCTGTCCTTAATCCATTCCTGAGCCCGATGAAAGCTATGAAATCCGAGCGCTATAATGCCCGCGAAACAGAACATAAATGGCAAGCCTTCTGGGCGCAAAATCAGACATTTCTGACCCGAAACGATGATCCGCGTCCGAAATATTATGTGCTGGAGATGTTTCCCTACCCTTCTGGCCGTATCCACATGGGCCATGTGCGCAATTATGCGATGGGGGATGTGGTGGCGCGGTTCAAACGGGCCCGCGGCTTCAATGTTCTGCACCCGATGGGCTGGGATGCCTTTGGTATGCCGGCTGAAAATGCCGCCATGCAAAACAAATCACATCCGGCCAAGTGGACCTATGCCAATATTGCCGCCATGCGCAAGCAACTGAAAAGCATGGGCCTTTCGATTGACTGGTCGCGCGAGCTGGCCACCTGTGATCCTTCTTATTATAAGCATCAGCAGGCCATGTTTGTCGACTTTTTGGCCGCAGGGCTGATCGACCGTAAAAAATCCAAGGTCAATTGGGATCCGGTGGATCAGACCGTTCTGGCCAATGAACAGGTGATCGACGGGCGCGGCTGGCGCTCCGGCGCGCTAGTGGAACAGCGCGAGCTGACACAATGGTTCCTCAAAATCAGCGATTATGCCGAGGAACTGCTCACCGCATTGGACGGGCTGGAGCGCTGGCCGGACAAAGTGCGGCTGATGCAGAAAAACTGGATCGGCAAATCCGAAGGATTGCTGGTTCGTTTCGCACTCGAATCCAATGCATCTGCTGCCCGCGAGATTGAAGTCTACACAACCCGGCCGGACACATTGTTCGGGGCCAAATTTCTCGCCATTGCCGCCGATCATCCGGTGGCGCAGCAACTGGCACAGGATAATTCTGCTGTGCAGGAGTTTATCGCCGAATGTAAACGCATGGGCACGTCGGTGGCCGCTGTCGAAACCGCTGAAAAGAAGGGTTTTGACACCGGCCTGCGCGTCAAACATCCATTTGATCCCAACTGGACGCTGCCGGTCTATATCGCCAATTTCGTGCTGATGGACTATGGCACCGGCGCGATTTTCGGCTGTCCGGCGCATGACCAGCGCGATCTCGATTTTGCCAATAAATATGGTTTGGGCAATGTGGCCGTGGTCTGCCCGCCGGATGCCGATCCGGCGACCTTTAAAGTCACGGATATTGCCTATGACGGCGACGGAAAAATGATCAATTCATTGTTCCTCAATGGCATGAGCATGGATGCGGCATGGGCTGAGGTGGCCAATCGTCTTGAATCCACCACGCTTGCCGGCAGCCCGCAAGCCCGCCGCAAGGTCAATTACCGCCTGCGCGACTGGGGCATTTCGCGCCAGCGCTACTGGGGCTGTCCGATTCCGGTGATTCACTGCGAGGCCTGCGGCACAGTGCCTGTGCCCAAAGCCGATTTGCCGGTGACTCTGCCTGAAGACGTGACCTTCGACGTGCCGGGCAATCCTCTGGACCGTCATCCCACCTGGAAACATGTCTCCTGCCCGCAATGTGGCGGCAAGGCGCGGCGCGAAACCGACACAATGGATACATTTGTCGATTCGTCCTGGTATTTTGCCCGCTTTACCGACCCTACAAACCCGACGTCACCCACCACCCGTGATGCGGTAGATAGCTGGCTTCCGGTCGATCAATATATCGGCGGCATTGAGCACGCCATTCTGCATCTGCTCTATTCGCGCTTTTTCACCCGGGCGATGAAAAAAACCGGCCATACCAGCGTGAGCGAGCCCTTTGCCGGTCTGTTCACGCAGGGCATGGTGGTGCATGAGACCTACCGCGATGCCTCCGGCCAGTGGTATTCCCCCTCCGAACTGCGCTTTGAGGGCACAGGCGAGGCGCGAAAAGCCTTTGCACTGGACTCTGGCGAGGAAATTGCCATTGGCTCCATCGAGAAAATGTCGAAATCCAAACGCAATACGGTCGATCCGGACGATATTATCGACACTTATGGTGCCGATACCGCGCGCTGGTTCATGCTGTCCGATTCGCCGCCGGAACGCGATGTCATCTGGACTGAAGAAGGCGTGCAGGGCGCAGGCCGATTTGTGCAGCGTCTCTGGCGGCTGATCGGCGAACTGGCCGATGTTGCGGCGCCAGTGCAATCGCCTGAGACCTTTTCTGCTGAGGCCAAGGCCATCCGCAAGGCCGCGCATCTGGCCCTGAAACGGGTTTCCGAAGATATTGAGCGTCTGCGGTTCAACCGTTGTGTCGCGCATATTTATGAACTGGCCAATTTTCTCTCTTCCGTGGATATGACCCAGAGCCAAAATGACATCCGATTGGCCCTGCGTGAAGCCGCCGGCATATTGGTGCAGCTCTTTGCCCCCATGATGCCGCATCTGGCTGAAGAATGCTGGAGCCTGCTCGGTCAACCCGGCTATGTTGCAGAAACAGCCTTGCCGCTTGCAGATGAAACACTTCTCGTTCAAGATGAGATCATGCTTCCGGTACAGATCAATGGCAAGAAGCGCGGTGATCTGACAGTGCCTGTGCATGCGGATCAGGCGGCAGTTGAAAAATTGTTGCTTGAACAGGACTTTGTCCAACGCATTCTGGAGGGTCGTCCGGTCAAAAAATTGATTATTGTGCCGCAAAGGATCATCAATGTTGTGGTCTAATTCTCCGTTTCGTAGCCGAATCCTTTATCTCGGCCTGTGCATCGCTCTCGCTTCGGGCCTGAGCGGATGTTTCACCCCGATTTATATGGATAATAGTGATGCGGGCGTCACTCAAAAGCTACATGAGATCACCATTGGCCCGATGCCGGAGCGTTTAGGCCATTATCTCGGAACCGAATTAATCTTCCAGCTCAATGGCACGGGTGAGCCGGCTGTGCCCAAATACCGCCTGACGATCAACACCAACGAATCCAACCCCACACTTGTGGTGGATAGCCAGACCGGGCGCGCGGATTCAGCCAGCGTGTTTGTCAAGGCCACCTATACACTCACAGCAATCGATACGGGCAAAGTGCTGACCACAGGAGAGGTGAGCGCTGCCGCGCCTTATGACCGTTCCAGCCAGCGATTTGCCAATATTCGCGCGGCGCGTGATGGCGAAATCAGAGTCGCGCAATCTCTCGCCCGCGATATCAAGGTTCGGCTTTCCGGCTTTCTGGCCAATCAATCCGGAAATCCAGTGCAGTGATCATCAAAGCCGATGAATTTGAGCGCAATTTTCCTCAGATTGCGCAAAATACAATCGTGTTTTTATTTCATGGAACAGATATTGGGCTCATCCATGAGCGGGCCAAGCGTGTGGCTCATGGCGCAGCCGCCGGTCAGGATCCGTTTCAGCTTGTAAGACTGCACGGCGATCAGATTGCCGCTGACCCCGGGCTTCTGGCCGATGAAACCGGCACCATCAGCCTGTTTGGCGACAAACGTATGATCTGGATTGAAGCGGGTAGTAAGAATTTTGCCGATGCCATTGCCTATCAGCTTGAACATCCGCCGGAAAATTGTGCCATTATCATTGAAGCGGGGAATCTGAAACCTACGGCCCCATTACGCAAATTGCTCGATCCGGCCCGCCGCGCCGCCAGCATTGGCTGTTATGCGGACAGTATTGATGACCTGAAACGACTTGTTCAAACCACACTGGCTCAGCACGGATTGTCCATTGATGCGCAGACCCGCGACCATCTGGTGGGGCGCCTTGGCAATGACCGGATGATCACCCGCAGCGAATTGGACAAGCTCTGCCTTTATGCTCAGGGCGAGACCCAGGTCACCTGGCAACACATTACGGACATCATGAATGACGCCTCTGCCATTGCGCTGGACGAGGCCATTGATGCCGCTTTCGCCGGTCAACGCATGAAAGTCGAGCAAAACTGCACCCGTGTGTTTGAAACAGGCGGGGATTCGGGCTATCTGCTGATGTCTGCCCTCAGCCATGCCCTGCGGCTGCACCATATTCGTATCGATCTGGATCATGGTGGCCAGCTTGATACACTCTTGATGCGCAATGGTATTTTCTTTCAAAGAAAACAAAGCGTTGTGCGGTATATATCACGATGGCGGTCAGAAGCACTGCTCCTCGCCATCAAATTGCTGCAGGACTGCATCAGCCGCAGCCGGCAACAGCCCAAACTGGCCCCCCTGCTGACAGTGCGCACATTATGGAGCATCGCGGGCCTTGCGGGCAGTTCCCGCACATAGTCACACGATCTGTCAGTTTTTAAGGCGCTGGCAGAGATGATCCAGCTGCTCAAGGGTTTTATAGCGGATCCGAATTTCGCCTTTGTCGCCGCGATGATCGATGGATACATTCAATCCCAGCACATTGGTCAGGGCCTGTTCCAGAGAGCGGGTGTCGGCGTCCTTCACTTTTGGTGTTTTGGCTGCGGAATGGGCGGGTGCCTGTGCCGCCTGCGTTTCACGTTGAACGATACGCTCGACATCGCGCACCGTCAGGCCCTGATTGAGCACATCCTGCGCAATTTGTTCCGGATCCGCAACAGAAAGCAGGGCTCTTGCATGGCCTGCGGACAGACGGCCATCAATCACCATAGCCTGCACAGACTCTGGTAACTTGGTCAATCGCAAAGTATTGGCCACATGACTGCGGCTTTTTCCAATTACACGGCCAAGATCTTGCTGAGAATAGCTGAATTCGGCCATTAATTGCTGATAGCCGAGCGCTTCCTCAACGGCATTCAGGTCTGAACGCTGCACATTTTCAATAATGGCGATTTCCAGAGCTTCCTTATCGCCAATATCGAGTAAAAGTACAGGAACCTCATGCAATCCGGCGCGCTGAGCCGCACGCCAGCGGCGCTCACCGGCAATAATTTCGTAGACACCGCGTAAATAACTCAAAGGCCGCGCCAGAATAGGCTGAATTATGCCCTTTTCACGGATGGAATTGGTCAGATCATCGAGATCTTCTTCCCGAAAATCTTTGCGCGGATTGCGTGTATTGGGGCGTAAAAATTCAATCGGAACCCGCTTCGCCTGACCCAATACATTGGTATCTTCGGCAACATTGCCAATCAATGCTGCCAATCCACGCCCAAGTCTGGGGCTTTTTTGCTCGTCAACCACGTTCAGCACTCCCTGCCAATTTATAAAGCCCGTAAGCGCTTTTCTCTTTGGATCACTTCAGATGCCAATTTCAGATAGGCTTGCGATCCTGCACATTTTAAATCATAGAGTAAGACCGGTTTTCCATGCGAGGGCGCTTCAGACACCCGCACATTTCTCGGAATGATGGTGTCATAGACCGTATCGCCCATAAAAGAGCGCACATCAGACACCACCTGCGCAGCAAGATTATTGCGCGGGTCAAACATGGTGAGAACGATGCCATGAATATCTAGCGCCGGATTAAGCGATTTACGCACCTGATCCACTGTTTTCAGCAGCTGCGACAGACCCTCAAGCGCGAAAAATTCACATTGCAATGGCACGAGAATGGAATCCGCAGCGGCCATGGCATTTATTGTCAATAAATTCAGCGATGGCGGACAATCAATCAGCACATAAGTGAAATGTACCGGGCCGCGCGCGGCTATGTCTTCGGCAAAAGCCTCAACTGCTTGACGTAATTTAAAGGCACGGTCGGAATCAGGGGCGATTTCAAGCTCTATCCCCAGCAAATCTAGCGTTGAAGGGGCCACATATAAGCGTGGAACCGCCGTTTGACGCACCACCTGTGCAAGCGCAGCATCACCATTCAACACATGATATGTCGAGAGATGGCGATCACGATGATCAATACCCAAACCCGTGGAGGCATTGCCTTGCGGATCAAGATCAAGAATCAGAACATTCTCGCCAATGGCGGCCAAAGCGGTGCCAAGATTAATGGCGGTGGTGGTTTTACCAACCCCGCCTTTCTGGTTGGCCAAAACCAGAATACGCATCTTGTCTCGCGCGGAACTTCGCAATTTTTGACCTGCTCTATGGGTTTGTTCGGATGAAATCGTCAAAATAAACTCCAGTCTACAGGGTATTGAGAGATTTCAGCTGAAATTCGAGTATCGAACCCTCGCCGCGATCATATGTTGGCCAGATCTTGTATGAATATTTATGCAGATCACTGACCTCGGTCAATTCTCTTTCGACATCTTTCCCCTTTAAAAAATAGGCTTTAGCACCCTTCTTAAAGTGAGCATCAACATATGACAGCAAAATGGGCAACGGTGCCAAGGCCCGGGCACTGAATGCGCCGACCGGATCAGTGAAGTCTGGCAACACATGCTCAATACGATCAGAAATCACCACAGCTGGTGCGCCCGTTGCGCGAATAACCTCTCTCAGGAAGCTCGATTTCCGCTTATCACTTTCTATCAGTGTTACGCGGGCCGCAGGTTCTGATGCCAAGCAAATGGCTGTCACCAAACCCGGAAAACCCCCGCCGGAACCGAGATCAACCCAATGATTAATATCAGGCGCAAGCGCATGAATCTGCAAGGAATCCGCAATATGGCGTGTCCAAACCTGCGGCAATGTGCTGGGCGCGACCAGATTCAGCATCTTCTGCCAGCGCAGCAGCAATGTCACATAAATATCCAGCCGTTCCATTGTTTCACGTGAAACATGGAAGGGTATCAAAGCATCATGGGCACTCATGTTGATCATTCAGGCGGCCTTGCTCTGCCGACGGATATAGGCAGTCAACAGCAGCAGTGCCGAAGGTGTTATCCCCTCAATACGGCTTGCCTGCCCGAGATTCGCGGGTTTAATGTCCATTAATTTGGCCCGCACTTCATTGGAAAGACCTTTGATCTGGTTATAGTCGATATCCTGCGGCAATTCAGCATGTTCCTGTGTGCGAAATGCCTGTATGTCACGGGTTTGACGATCCAGATAGACCGAATATTTCGCATCCGACTCTAATTTAGCCGCGATTTGTGGTGGGATTTGAGACAATTCAGGCCAGATTTTGGACAAAAGCTCAAGATCAATATGAGCATAGCTGAGCAATTCAAACGCCGAACGGCGATGACCATCCAGATTGATCGCCAGGTCATAACTGCGCGCTTCAGTCGGTGACAATTTCAATTCATGAAGAGTCTTTTGTGCATCAGCGATCATTTGAGCATAGTGTTCGTGAAAGATCTGACGACTTTTCGAAACGCATCCGAATCGAATGCCTTTAGCGGTCAGGCGATCGTCCGCATTATCTGCCCGCAGGGTCAATCTATATTCAGCACGCGATGTAAAGACACGATAGGGCTCTGTAACCCCTTTTGTGATCAGATCATCAATCATAACACCAATATAGGCTTCGGAGCGGTCGAGCACAAAGTCATCCTTGTGCAAAATCTGACCGGCAGCATTTAACCCTGCCATTAATCCCTGACCCGCGGCTTCCTCATAGCCAGTTGTGCCATTGATCTGACCGGCCAGAAACAGGCCCCCAATGCGCTTGCTTTCCAGAGTGGCCTTCAATTCACGGGGATCTATATAATCATATTCGATGGCGTAGCCGTAACGAATGATTTTGACCTGTTCCAGGCCGGGAATCGTGCGCAAAAAAGCATCCTGCACATCTTCTGGCAAAGAGGTCGAAATGCCATTGGGATAGACGGTAAAATCATCCAAACCTTCGGGTTCGAGAAAAATCTGATGGCTGTCACGATCCGCAAACCGGACAACCTTATCCTCAATGGACGGACAATAGCGCGGCCCACGCCCTTGGATCGCACCTGTATAGAGCGGCGCGCGATGCATATTGCTCTCAATCAGCGCATGGGTTGCGGCTGTGGTGCGGGTAATGCCACATTGCACCTGAGTTTGGGGCAGAGCTGAGGTCATCATAGAAAATGGTTCTGGCACTTCGTCGCCGGACTGCATTTCCAGCTGGGACCAATCTATAGTGCGGCCATCCAAACGGGCAGGGGTACCGGTTTTCAAGCGCCCCAAAGCAAAATGATGTCGCTCGAAAAAATTGGATAGGTCCAGAGCCGGCGCCTCGCCAACCCGTCCGGCAGGGAGTCTTTGGTCACCTATGTGAATCAACCCCCGTAAAAATGTTCCGGTTGTGATAATAATTGTACCGGTGACGAATCGATCTCCAGATTTGGTCACAAGTGTGTGGACGCGGCCATTTTGAATCTCAATATCCGCAGCTTCGCCTTCAATTATAGTGAGATTATCTTGCGTTTCCAGCGCGTGTTGCATGGCCTCGCGATACAACTTACGGTCAATCTGCGCTCTTGGTCCACGCACGGCCGGACCTTTTTTACGGTTTAACACCCGAAATTGAATTCCCGCCTGATCCGCGAGACGTCCCATCAAGCCATCCAACGCATCAATTTCGCGCACCAGATGGCCTTTGCCAAGGCCGCCAATCGCCGGATTGCAGGACATTTCACCAATCGTCGATTTTTTATGGGTGAGCAGCGCGGTACGAACACCCATACGCGCAGAAGCCGCAGCGGCTTCACACCCTGCATGACCACCTCCCACCACAATCACATCAAAATCTGGCTGCATGTGCTGATCCAGTTGCATGTTCTGACCATTCATCTCAATCTCTAAAAGACAGCTGTTTCACGTGAAACAGCCATAGTCTTACCCATATTTCTGACTATTTGCCAATGCAAAACGTCGAAAACAAGGCGCCCAATATGTCCTCAACCCCATAATGCCCAGCGACACGCCCGAGTTCAAATGCGGCTAAACGCAAATCCTCTGCCAGCAGTTCCAAAGGCGTGTCTGTTTGACTGTCATGCACACGCACAAGTGCCGAACGACAGGCCTGCAGGGCAAGCGCATGACGTTCACGGGTGACGAGACCAGAGCCTTGCGGCATTCCGGACAGATATTGTGTCAAAGACTGATATAAACCCTCCATTCCGGCCCCGGTCTTGGTCGAAACAAGAAAATCAACTGTTTCTAACGGCAACAGTCCAAGGTCTGATTTTGTCTGAACCCTAAAGCACGGTGCAGAAAATTCAGTCTGCGGAAAATCTTCCAGACTGTCGGTGAGCAAAAGGACAAGATCAGCGTGATCCGCAGCACGTTTTGCACGTTCTATCCCCTGTTTTTCCACAGCTTGATCTGTCTCGCGCAAACCCGCCGTATCTGTGAATGTGACTTCAATTTCATTCATATAAACAGTGGCTTGCACGAGATCACGAGTCGTGCCGGCCTCGTCGGACACAATAGCTGCCTCTCTGCGGGCAAGAAAATTCAACAGGCTGGATTTTCCGACATTAGGCCGACCAAGAATAGCAATATGAAAACCCGTCTGAACATAACGCGCACGCTGAAACCCCTTTAAAGCCTCGTCAATATCAAAGATTAATTTCGCTGCCGATTCGGTCAGTTTTACATGGGTCAGGATTTCGACATCGCCTTCATCCGAAAAATCAAGGTTGGCTTCAATAAGCACCTGCATGTTCAAAATCTGCTGCTGCCAATCCGCGACCTTACGGCCAAGCTCACCATCCAGCTGACGCAGGGCCTGACGCCGCTGTCCTTCCGTTTCCGAATCGATCAGATCGGCCAGGCCTTCCGCCTGTGCCAGATCCATCTTGCCATTGATAAAGGCGCGTCGGCTGAATTCTCCGGGCTCCGCCAGGCGCAGGCCGTTCATGGCGCCCAGGGCCGCAAGCACGGCAGAGACCACTGCACGGCTGCCATGAAGCTGCAACTCCAGACAATCCTCACCGGTGAAGCTGTGAGGAGCAGGAAACCAGATCACAAGCGCCTGATCCAATTCAGAACCGGACGCATCATGTAATTTTGCCAATGTTGCCATACGCGGCGGAGGCACGCGGCCCATCAGACGCAGGGCAACCGACGAACTGAGCTCCCCCGACACGCGGATGACAGCCACAGCAGCCCTGCCAGCGGCGCTGGCAAGCGCAAAAATCGTATCACTCATGATGCGGCTCATATCCGATTGTTACAGACCCGAATCAAACAGATGATTCACGTGAAACATTCAGGTGTTCATTTTCTCGAAGAATTCGGCATTCACCTTGGTGTCGCGCAATTTCCCCAGCAGGAATTCAATCGCATCCACTGTGCCCATCGGATTGAGAATGCGGCGCAGCACATACATTTTTTTCAGGATGTCGGCAGGGACGAGCAATTCCTCCTTACGGGTGCCCGAGCGGGTAATATCCATCGCGGGGAACACACGCTTGTCGGACACTTTGCGATCGAGAATAATTTCCGAATTGCCGGTGCCTTTGAATTCTTCAAAGATCACTTCGTCCATACGCGAACCCGTATCCACCAGCGCGGTGGCAATGATGGTGAGTGAGCCACCCTCCTCAATATTACGCGCGGCACCGAAGAAGCGCTTGGGACGCTGCAAGGCATTGGCATCGACACCGCCGGTCAGCACCTTGCCGGATGAGGGCACGGTTGTATTATAGGCACGGCCGAGACGGGTGATGGAATCGAGCAAGATCACCACATCACGACCATGCTCAACCAGACGCTTGGCCTTTTCAATCACCATTTCCGCCACCTGAACATGGCGTGCCGCTGGCTCGTCAAAGGTTGAGGACACAACCTCCCCCTTCACCGAACGCTGCATATCAGTCACCTCTTCCGGACGCTCATCAATAAGGAGAACGATGAGATAGCATTCCGGATGATTGATGGTGATCGATTGCGCAATATTTTGCAGCAGCACGGTTTTACCGGTGCGTGGCGGCGCGACAATCAATGCGCGCTGGCCTTTGCCAATCGGCGCGACAATGTCGATCAGACGGGCTGAAATATCCTTGCGGGTCGGGTCTTCAATTTCCAGTTTGAGGCGCTCATTGGGATAGAGCGGGGTCAGGCTGTCAAAATGAACCTTATGACGCCCTTTTTCCGGATCCTCAAAATTGATCGTATTGACCTTGAGCAGGGCAAAATAACGCTCGCCCTCTTTCGGGCTGCGGATCAGGCCCTCTACGGTGTCGCCAGTGCGCAGGCCAAAGCGACGGATTTGCGACGGGGAAATATAAATATCATCCGGGCCGGGCAGATAATTGGCATCCGGAGAGCGCAAAAATCCGAAACCATCCAGCAAAACCTCAACAACACCTTCTCCGATAATTTCAATGTCACGGCTGGCCAGTTGCTTGAGAATGGCAAACATCAGTTCCTGTTTGCGCATGATCGAGGCATTTTCAACCTCATGTTCCTCGGCAAACGCCAGCAGCTCGGTCGGTGATTTGGATTTGAGATCTTGTAACTTAATTTCCCGCATGGAAAATCCTTATTTGGGCCTGTGGCCCGGACAATGAAAAAAGGCAAAAGGGAATTGGACAACCCATATGTGAAAGCGGACGCGCTTCCAATCAACAGCCTTTGTCAGGAGGGATCTCACCTCTATCAAGATTCTGTTTCTTCAGCAAGAGGCTTCAAAATTTTACTGCACAACCCGACAGCATGATTCACGTGAAACATTTTGCAATGATTCACGTGAAACATATCAACCCCTCATCCACGAAAAGCCGTGACCTCGATTTCGACTTTCATGGCCTCTTCGAGCAAGCCCACAATCATCAATGTGGCGGCAGGGCGAATGGTGCCAAAATAACGACCGCTGATGGCAAATAAGGCTGCGGCATAAATACGGTCTGGTATCAGATAATGCACACGCACCACATGATGGAGACCAAAACCACCCTCGTTCAGCACATTTTCTATGGTGCGAAAGCAGGTTTCCGCCTGAGTTTCAAAATCTTCCGGCAAGATCATTTTTTCATAATCATAGCCGGTGGTGCCGGAAACAAACATCCAGTCACCCTGAACCACAGCGCGGGAATAGCCCGCGCTCTGTTCAAAGGTGGATCCGGAGGAGATGAGCCGGCGCATGGTCAGAATGGCTTCACAACAACCAAACACACAATCAGAATCAGCAAGACTGTCGGCACCTCATTCAGCACCCGATAGAATGTTGCAGATTTGGTGTTTTTGTCCTCAGCAAAAATATACACCGTTTTGGCCAGATACCCATGCACAGCCGACATCAGAATCACCAATGTGAATTTGGCACTCATCCAATGGGCGGCGAAAAAATTGCCATTCCAGGCCAGCCAAAGTCCGGCAATCCAGGTCACAATCATGGCCGGATTGATAATGGCTTTCAAAAGCCGCCGTTCCATGATTTTAAATGTTTCAGACGCCTCAGAACCAGCCGCAACGCCGCAATGATAAACAAATAACCGTGGCAGATAGAGCATTCCCGCCATCCATGCGATGACAGCCAGAATATGCAGCGTTTTTATCCAGAGTTCCATTTTATATCCTCCCATTATGATCTGACACGACGCACCAGTTCTTCGACATGGGCAATCGGCGTTTGCGGTAAAATACCATGACCCAGATTGAAAATATAAGGACGGGCCGAAAACGCATGTTTTATCGCATCTATCTGTGAAATCAGCGCCTCTCCACCGGCCAGCAAGGCCAGCGGATCAAGATTGCCCTGCACGACACGATAGTTTTGAACATGCCGGGCCGCCCATTGCGGATCCAGCGCCGTATCCAGCCCGATGACATCGGCTGAACTTGTCTTTGAAAAATCTTCAAGGTGGGTGGCTGCACCGCGCGGAAAAGCAATGATTTTAACGCCAGGATATTTGCTCTTTATCGCATGGGCAATGGCTTCCACCGGATCTGCACACCACTGCTGAAATTCCTGCGCCGGCAAAACACCGGCCCATGAATCAAAAATTTGCACAGCCTCAACGCCAGCCTCGATCTGTGCCGATAAATAAGTGATCGAGGCTCTGATCAGCCGATCGATGAGCTGACGAAACAAAACCGGATGACGATAGGCGAAAAGCCGTGCCGGTGCCTGATCCGGTGTGCCATGACCGGCAATCATATAGGAGGCGACTGTCCAGGGCGCACCACAAAAGCCGATCAGCGCTGTCTCCTGCGGTAAAGCACTTTTAAGCCGATCAATGGTTTCAAAAATGGGTGCCAGATGGTGCAGATCAATTTCATCATGTAAGGCATTAAGATCATGCTCTGTAGCAATGGCTTTGAGTTTTGGCCCCTCACCCTGCTCAAAACTCACCTTTTGCCCCAAAGCATCCGGCACAACCAATATGTCTGAAAATAAAATGGCTGCATCAAAACCGAAGCGGCGGATGGGTTGCAGGGTGGCTTCAGTTGCCAGTTTCGGATTGTAGCAAAATTCAAGGAATGTCGGGACGCTGGCTCTGATCTGTCGATATTCCGGAAGATAGCGTCCGGCCTGACGCATTAGCCAGAGCGGCGGGGTTTTTGAAAGCTGGCCCTCACAGGTATTCAAAAAAAACTTAGACCCCATGAATTCATTCCTTAAGTGTCAGCCTGTCAGACAGCATTGTCCATTTCCCATTCTAGCCGGTAAATCAATCTGAATAAGATATTTATAGACTCTTTCTTTTATTCTTTTTGTTAGGGGTGCGGCTTGCGACAAAGTGAATCATCCAAGCCGCATCCACAATCGTCATTCATTCTTTTTTAAGACAATTAATAAACCACTCTGGGGATAGGTTAATAATTTATTAAGGTTTTCAAATCGTAAACGCCTGTTTCTGATCTGAACTCACAAGGCATAAAATTGCGGCTTTGCAATCCGGTTAGATGGCATTGATTTTATCTGAAGTTAATAAACTGTTCATGATTCATGTATCTTCTGGACAGAACAGGGGATAAAATCTGAAAAATGCCGGTCTGAGCCGGTCTGTCCACAGATGTCTGTCCATCATGTGTATAAAAAGGTAAGCCTTTGGGACGTAACTATTTTCACCTTCATCTGGTGTCCGATGCTACGGGTGAGACCTTGATTGCCGCGTCGCGGGCAGCGGCAGCCCAATATCAGGGTGTGACCTCAATCGAACATGTTTATCCGCTGATTCGCAGCAAGGTGCAGCTGGATCGGATCATTCAGGAAATCGAGGCTGCGCCGGGTATTGTCCTTTTTACGCTGGTGGATATTGAACATAGTGAATATCTGGAGCGCGCCTGTGAAGAGATCGGATGTCCGGCTTTGTCGGTTCTCACCCCCATTCTGGGACTGTTCCAGTCTTATCTGGGCACAGCTTCAACAGCCCGTCCCGGCGCCCAGCATATGCTGAATGCGGATTATTTCCGGCGGATTGATGCCTTGAATTTCACCATGATGATGGATGATGGTCAGGCCACCGAAAATATAGAACAGGCTGATGTGGTGTTGCTGGGGGTCAGCCGCACATCGAAAACCCCGACATCAATCTATCTCGCCAATCGCGGCATCAAAACGGCCAATGTGCCTTTGGTGCCGCATGTGCCTTTGCCCGCCATTTTGGATCATCTGACAAAACCGCTGATTGTCGGTTTGATTGCCTCTGCTGAACGCATCATCCAGATCCGGCAAAACAGGTTGCTGGCTCTGAATGCTGAATATGAGACACCCTATGTCGACCGCACCGCCGTGATCGAGGAACTGGCCGATTCGCGCCGCTTATTTGCCAGAAAAGGCTGGCCGATGATTGATGTCAGCAAAAGATCGATCGAGGAAACAGCCGCCGCCATTATAGATCTTTACAAAGAGCACCGGATGAAATTTATCACTCAGGCATGAGCATCATCAAAGCCTCGTTCTGGACATATCCGAAACCGCTGATTCTGGCCTCGCAAAGTCAAACGCGGCGTCAGATGCTGGAGCGGTTAAATCTGGCGCCTCATTGTGTGGCGGCGGATATTGACGAGCGCAGTGTGGAAACAACCGCTGCGCCGGATGAGATCAGCCGCGCTCTCGCCCGCCACAAGGCCGTGCATATTGCGGCGCAGTTTCCCGATCATATTGTGCTGGGCGCTGACCAGACTTTAAGTTGTGAGGGTGTTTTCTATCACAAACCAAAAACGACAGCCGAGGCGCGGGCACAGTTGCTGGCCCTGTCCGGCAAAACCCATGCGCTGACGTCATCTGCGGCACTTGTTTGCAACGGACACATTCTGTTGGAATGCACACAGATTGCGCAACTGACCATGCGGGCTCTGGAGACAGATTTTATAGATGCCTATCTTGAGGCGATGGGTGAGACCATTTTTTCAACCGTTGGCGGCTATCAGGTCGAAGCCTTGGGCGCGCATCTGTTTACGCAGATTGAGGGCGATCATTTCACCATTCTGGGCTGTCCGCTGCTGCCCGTGTTGTCTTTTTTTCGTCAAGCCGGATATGTGCGATGAATATACCCCAAATCCCTCGTGCCTGTGTGATCGGCTGGCCGGTCAAACATTCACGCTCGCCAATCATTCATAATTACTGGCTCAAAACCTTCGGTCTGGCCGGAGCTTATGAACTGGCCGAAATCGAACCGGAACATCTGGCGGCGTTTGTCCATTCACTGCCTCAGAAGGGCTATCGGGGGGGCAATGTCACTGTGCCGCATAAAGAGGAGGTCTTGCCCTTATGCGACCATCTGACCGCGCGCGCTCGCGCCATTGGTGCGGTCAATACGCTCTGGTTTGAAGGCGATATGCTGCATGGCGACAATACGGATGCGCTGGGTTTTGCCGCAAATCTCGATGATTATGCGCCGGAATGGCGAAAGGCGCGCCGGGCCATAGTGC
>DAIMHB010000002.1:0-27884 GCA_036723545.1 Beijerinckiaceae bacterium | reverse complement strand
TGTCGATTCGGACACATCCACATCCGATACACTGATGCTGTTTGCCACCGGCACAGCGCAAAAGCGCGGTTGCCCGCAGATCAGCACAGCCAGCGACCCGCGCCTCAACAGTTTCAAGAAAGCTCTGAACCGCGTGCTGCTGAATCTGGCGCATCAGGTGGTGCGGGATGGCGAGGGCGCCCGCAAATTCATCGAAATTCAGGTGGAAGGCGCAAGCTCTGCTGCCGCTGCCAAGAAAATCGGCCTCTCGATCGCCAATTCACCGCTGGTGAAAACCGCCATTGCCGGTGAAGATGCCAACTGGGGCCGCGTGGTCATGGCGGTGGGCAAGGCCGGTGAAAAGGCCGAGCGCGACAAGCTCTCCATTTTCTTTGGCGGTATGCGCGTGGCGCATCTTGGCCTGCGCGATCCTTCCTATGATGAAACCGTCATTTCCAATTATATGCGCGGCGACCATATTGTGCTCAAAGTGGAACTGGGCATTGGCCGGGGCAAGGCCAGTGTCTGGACCTGTGACCTGACTAAAGATTACGTCGCCATCAATGGCGATTACAGATCCTGACCATGAAGCTGCTTCTTGTTGTCGCCTGTGCGCTTATTGATGCTGACAAGCGCATTCTCATTGCCCAGCGCCCGCACGGAAAGGCGCTGGCCGGTCTCTGGGAATTTCCGGGTGGAAAAATCGACCCGCAGGAACGTCCCGAACAGGCCCTTATCCGCGAGCTGCATGAAGAGCTGGGCATTGTGGTCAAAGAGCCCTGCCTGGCACCGCTGACCTTTGCCAGCTATGCCTATCCGGATTTTCACCTGCTCATGCCATTATACATCTGCCGCCGGTGGGAAGGGCTTGTGCAGCCGCGCGAGAATCAGGCCATTAAATGGGTGATGGCGCGCGAGCTGCGCAGCTATGCCATGCCCCCGGCTGACGAGCCGCTGATTCCCGCGCTCATTGAGCTACTGGCTTAAGGGGCAGTCCTTCTGCACCTTCTCCCAGGCCTGCGCCAGACCGGTGAGAGAATAGCTGTCAGTTGTGACATTGCCCTTGATGGACGGCGCCTTGACAACCAGCTTGGCCCCTTTGCGCAGGGTTTCCATCATGGCCACTTCCTCCGCCGGATTTTTCAGCCAGGCATAGGTGCCTTTCAGCACGAGGTCATAATGAGTGGGGCCGATTTCAGCCACGGCATTGGTGGCATTTTCCTTCACCGGAAAGCCCATATCCAGCGAAATTTCATTTTTAACGCCATTGGCTGGGCGGCGGGAAATGAACATGAAGGCCGGATTGCGCTGCAATGTGGTGGGCTGGCGGTCTTTGGGCTGGCTCAGCGCATAACAGACCTTCACCTTGCCTGTTGTTGACTGATAGGCGCCCCAGTCCCCATAGGTGCCCACCAGCAAAGGCTTGTCGCCCTTGGCCTCGGTGGATTCTACAGGTTTGGCCGCAGGTTTTGTGGCAGCCTTGCCGGCAACAGCTTTGGTGACCGCAGGTGTGGTCGCCACTTTGGTGGCCGCAGGTTTGGCCGCCACTTTTGCCGCAGGTTTGGCGGCTGTCTTGGGCGCTGTTTTGGCCCCTGCCTTGGCGGTGGATTTGGCGGCAGGTTTAGCCGGCGTTTTTGCGTGGGCTTTGGCTTTGGCCTTTTTGGCCGCGATCACATCTGCATCATCCGAACTATTGGCCGGCGTTTGCTGCGCCAATGCCGGCAGCGCGCAGGCAAGACCGATCACAATCAGGCTGGCGGAAAAAACAGAAGAAGAAAAACGAATCATGAGCTGAGCCTAAATCGCGAACTGTTGGGACATCTTTAGCGTGTTCATATCAAGGATCAACATTCAATTACGACAAATTTCAGTCCGGCTGCCGCAGGGGCAAAAGGTCTGTGTGTAACTTTAACCTGATTTTCAAAAAAATGAAAATCCTTGATCATTTACCGCCGGTTTAAGTTTGCTTGTAGGCCAGTTCAGATTAAAAGGGGGATGAACTATGTTTCTGAGCGCTTCGCGCCAATAGGACCTATGTGCAGTCGGCAAATATAACCGTTTTGGAGCAAAATGAATTGATTCTGGCTGTGGCGCAGCGCCGCGACCGGGAGGCCTTTACTTGCCTGTTTGACTATTTCGCACCGCGTCTGATCTCCTATCTGCAACGTCTGGGCTCGGATATGGCACTGGCGGAAGAAATCACACAGGATGTGATGCGTGCCCTCTGGCTGAAAGCCGGGCAGTTCGACCCCGCCAAATCCTCCGCCTCGACATGGCTTTACCGCATCGCCCGCAACCGCCGCATTGACGGGCTGCGCCGCAATAAAATGGATTTTGTCGATCCGCAGGATTATGTATTTGATCAGGAAAGTGATGCCCCCTCCCAGGAGCATATTCTGGACGGCTGGCAGCGCGAGCAGCTGATGCAGCAGGCCTTGGTCGCTCTGACACAGGACCAGCGTGATCTGATCAACCTCGCCTTTTACGAAGACCTTTCTCATGCGCAGATTGCCGAAAAAACCGGATTGCCGCTCGGCACGGTCAAATCCCGCATCCGTCTGGCCTTTACCAAGCTGCGCCGGGCGCTGGAAGAGCTGGGGTTGAGCGAATAAACGCGCCTGCGTCACTCTTACCCCTTGCATTTGAGCGGCTCCCCCACCATTAATAGACCATCCGAGGGGAGCCGATAGGCTGAGAGGTGGCATGCCACGACCCTTGCACCTGATCTGGGTCATGCCAGCGGAGGAACGGGATAAAGCGGCTCTCCCGCCTTTTGCATAATTTTGCCGCGCGGAATGCCCATGACCGACACTGTTGATGCCAACTCATGCGCCGCCCCATGCTGATCCGTGTTCTGGGCGCGGGTGTCGCGGGCCTCACCGCCGCTTATGAATGTGTCCGCCGCGGCGCAACTGTCGAAATCATCGACCGGCTGGGCGCGCCTGCGCAGGGCTGCTCCAAATATGCGGGCGGAATGCTCGCCCCCTGGTGCGAGCTGGAAAGCGCCGAACCGCTGGTGGAGACACTCGGTCTTGAATCGATGCACTTCTGGCAAAACCATTTCACCGATGTGCCGCGTCAGGGCTCGCTGGTGGTGGCGCAGCCGCGCGACTTGCCCGATTTAAAACGCTTTTCCCGCCGCACTCACGGCTTTGACTGGATTGACGCGGCAAAAATAGCTGAACTTGAACCCGACCTCGCCGGTCGTTTCGACTCGGCGCTGTATTTTGCACAGGAATCGCATCTGAATCCGCGTCTGATTCTGGCGGAACTGGCCCAGAGGCTGGCGCAGGATTTTGCGGTGACCTTCCATTTCAATACCGACGCCGCAGAGATTGAAAACACCGCTGATTATACCATCGACTGCCGTGGTCTGGCCGCGCGCGACGAATTGCCGGATCTGCGCCCTGTCAAAGGCGAAATGCTGCTGCTGCGCAGCAGCGAGGTCAAGCTGTCACGCCCGGTGCGGATGCTGCATCCGCGCATTCCGGTCTATATTGTGCCGCGCGCCGACGCTATTTTCATGGTGGGCGCCACTATGGTTGAAAACAATGAGCGCGGGCGTGTCACCGCACGCGGTATCGGCGAATTGCTCAATGCCGCCTATGCGCTGCATCCGGCCTTTGGCGAGGCTGAAATTGTTGAACTGGGGGCCGATCTGCGGCCCGCTTTTGCCGATCATCTGCCAAGGTTGCGCAAACGCGGCACCACACTCTATATCAATGGTCTGTATCGGCACGGATTTTTGCTGGCGCCCGCATTGGCGGCGCGGGCGGCGGCGGTTATTTTTGAGGGCAAGGTTTTTCCCGAGGTGATGGATGAGACTTGAGATCAATGGTGAATGGCAGGAGACAGAGGCAAGCACCCTTGCCGAACTGCTGACCCAGCTGGATTATGGTGATGCACCCGTCGCCACCGCCCGCAATGGCGCTTTTGTGCGCAAGCAGGACCGCGCCGCAACCGCGCTGCATCCTGACGATAAAATTGAAATTCTTGTGCCCAGACAAGGCGGATAAGGCCACAAGGCGAATGATAGAACAAGGCGGAGATATGGATCATTTAGAGCTTTATGGCGTGGGCCTGTCCTCGCGCCTGATGCTGGGCACGGCGCAATATCCCTCGCCTGCCCTGCTGGCCGAAAGCATCAAGGTCAGCGGCACCCAGATTGTCACCGTATCGCTGCGCCGCGAATCAGGCGGCGGACGCGCGGGGCAGGACTTCTGGTCGCTGGTCAAAAGCCAGAATGTGCGGGTTCTGCCCAATACGGCAGGCTGCCACACCGTCAAGGAGGTCGTCACCACCGCGCAGATGGCGCGCGAGGTGTTTGACACCAACTGGATCAAGCTGGAGGTGATCGGCGAGGAGGACACGCTCCAGCCCGATGTGTTCGCGCTGGTGGAGGCCGCCAACATTCTGAGTAAGGACGATTTTGAGGTGTTTCCTTACACAACCGAAGACCTTGTGGTGGCGGAAAAGCTGCTGCGCGCCGGTTGTGAGGTTCTGATGCCCTGGGGCGCGCCGATTGGCTCGGGCCGCGGCCTGAACAATCCTTATGGCCTGCGCGCCATGCGGGCGCATTTTCCCAATATTCCGCTGATTGTCGATGCCGGACTTGGCGCGCCCTCCCATGCCGCGCAGGCTATGGAAATGGGCTATGATGGCATTTTGCTCAATACGGCAGTGGCCAAAGCCGGAAATCCACCCAAAATGGCCCGCGCCTTTGCACAGGCCATCGAGGCCGGACGCAGCGCCTTTCTCGCCGATATGATCGAGGCCCGCGATATGGCCGCCCCCTCCACGCCGGTCATTGGCCGCGCCTTTACCTGAAGACATTCCATGCTTGATCCGTTTTATCTGATTGTCGATTCATGCCAATGGCTGCAACGCCTGCTGCCTTTGGGCGTCAAACTGGTGCAGCTTCGCGCCAAAGACCTGAGCGACGCCGAAGCACGCACAGAGATTGCGCAGGCCAAGGCACTGTGCGCGCAGCATGGCGCGCAGCTTGTGGTCAATGATTATTGGCAGGCCGCGCTGGATCTGGGCTGCGATTATGTGCATCTGGGGCAGGAAGACCTTGAGACCGCCGATGTTGCAGCACTGAAAAAAGCCGGTATCCGGCTGGGCCTCTCCACCCACAATGAGGCGGAGCTGGCCCGCGCCCTTGAATGTGCGCCTGATTATATTGCGCTGGGGCCGATTTACCCGACCATTTTGAAGAAAATGCCCTGGGCACCGCAGGGGCTTGAAAAAATCACCCTGTGGAAGCACAAAATCGGCACCATCCCGCTGGTAGCCATTGGCGGCTTCACCATTGAGCGCGCCAGCGGCGCGTTTCAGGCCGGCGCGGACAGCGTGGCCGTTGTCACCGATGTGACCCTGAATGCCGACCCGGAACAGCGGGTGCGGGACTGGCTGCGTTTGAGAATTGACTCGCCGCCCTTAAAACACTAAAGACATTGCAGTTCTCTTTGGAGAGCTGATTTCGCCACGCTTCGGGCCTTCGGGTTCAGTGGCACACGTCCGACAGCATCAAGCCTTTGGCCTGACGTTCTCGGGCGCTTTTTGTTATGTTTTCGCGCAAGCGACACCAGAGGATGCGCCCATGTTTGAGAGCCTCAGTTCCAAGCTCTCCAATATTTTTGACTCACTCACCCGGCGCGGCGCGCTGAGCGAGGAGGATGTCAATGTCGCCATGCGCGAAGTGCGTCGCGCCCTGCTGGAGGCCGATGTCGCGCTGGATGTGGTGCGCAGCTTCATTGACAAGGTGAAGGAAAAAGCCGTCGGCGCCAATGTCATCAAATCGGTGACGCCGGGCCAGATGGTGATTAAAATCGTCAATGACGTGCTGGTGGAGACCCTTGGCTCCGACGCCGACCCGATCAATTTGGACGCTGCCGCGCCGGTTGCCATTATGATGGTGGGTTTGCAGGGCGCGGGTAAAACCACCACCACCGCCAAAATTGCCAAACGCCTGACCGAGCGCATGAAGCGCAAGGTGCTGATGGCCTCGCTCGACGTCAAGCGCCCTGCCGCGCAGGAGCAGCTTGCCGTGCTGGGCCGCCAGATCGGCATTGACACATTGCCGATTGTGGCGGGCCAGACACCGGTGCAGATTGCCAGGCGCGCCGAAGAGGTGGCCCGCTTGCAGGGCTATGACGTGGTTTTGCTCGACACCGCAGGGCGCACCCATATTGACGAGCCGCTGATGGCCGAAATGGCCGAGATCAAATCCGCCGCCCGCCCGCATGAAATTCTGCTGGTGGCCGATGCACTGACCGGTCAGGATGCGGTGAATCTGGCACGCAGCTTTAATGAGCGCGTCGGCATTACCGGCCTTGTGCTCACCCGTGTGGATGGCGACGGGCGTGGCGGCGCGGCGCTTTCGATGCGCGCGGTCACCGGCAAGCCGATCAAGCTGATCGGCATGGGTGAAAAGGTTGATGATCTCGACGATTTTCATCCCGTGCGCATTGCCAACCGCATTCTGGGCATGGGCGACATTGTCAGCCTTGTGGAAAAGGCGGCCCAGACCATTGATGCCGAACAGGCCATGCAAATTGCCGAACGGATGAAAAAGGGCAAGTTCGATCTGGCCGATATGGCGGCACAGCTTGAACAGGTCGAGAAAATGGGCGGGCTGGGCTCGCTGATGGGCATGTTGCCCGGCATGGGCAAGATGAAAGAGCAGCTTGCCGGCAAAATGGATGACCGGATCATCAAGCGCCAGCGCGCGATCATCCTCTCCATGACGCCGAAAGAGCGCCGCAACCCTGATCTTCTGAAAGCCTCGCGCAAGAAGCGCATTGCGGCAGGGTCCGGCTCCACGGTTGAGGAGGTCAACAAGCTCCTGAAGCAGCATCGCGGCATGGCCGACATGATGAAACAAATGGGCTCGGCTGGCGGCAAGGGTGCCATTGGCAAAATGGCCTCGATGTTCGGTCTGGGCGGCGGTGGCGGCATGATGGGCGGTATGCCTTCACCAGAGCAAATGGCCGCGCTGCAAAAGCAGATGCCCAATCTGCCGAAATTGCCCGAACAACCGCCTGCCGAGCTTTTTGCCAAACCGGCAGGCAAACTGCCAGGGTTGGGTGGCCTGCCCGGTTTGGGGGGCTTTAATCCGTTTGGAAAGAAAAAATAGAATTCCTCTCCCCGTCACTGGGGGGAAGGTGGCCGAAGGCCGGTTGAGGGGCCGGGGTCATTCGCAGGTTCATATGTCCAGCCCCTCGCTCCATCCCTTGACCCATATTCGGGCAAGGGCGTTTTAAGATAAGGAAAACACTATGTCATTGAAGATTCGTTTGTCGCGCGGTGGTGCCAAGAAGCGTCCGTTTTACCGCATCATCATTGCGGACTCGCGTATGCCGCGCGATGGCCGCTTTATCGAGCGTATCGGCACATTCGACCCGCTGAAAAAGAAGGACGATGCGGCCCGCGTGGTTCTCGACATTGAAAAAGCCAAGGAATGGATGGCCAAGGGCGCACAGCCGACCGACCGCGTGCTGCGTTTGCTGGACGGTCTGGGTGTTGTCAGCCGCGCGGCCACCAACAATCCGGAAAAGGCCAAGCCCAAGAAGAAGGCACAGGAACGTGCCACTGCTGCCGCTGCTGCGGCTGAAAAGCTGGCGGCGGCTGCCGCTGCCGCTTCGGCTGAGTAAATAAAATATCTCTCTCCCCTCACCCTGAGGTTCTCGAAGGGTGCGGGGAGAAACCCTTTAAAACTGCTCATCCTTCGCACTTCAGAATGAAGGATGTGCCGCACTTCGCGCCCCTGTCTTGAATGAGAGCCGTTTTGAATGCCGGACACACTGAAACCTGATCGCGTGCTTGTCGGCATTTTTGGTGCGGCACATGGTGTGCGCGGCGAAATCCGGCTGAAATCCTATACGCAGGACCCTGCCGCCATTGGCGATTATGGCCCCCTCACCAGCAAAACCGGCCAGATTTTTGAGCTTCTCACCCTGCGGCCTGTCAAAGACGACATGCTTGTCGCCCGCATCAAAGGAATAACAGACCGCAACGGCGCGGAAGCGCTGACCAATACCGAACTTTATGTGCCGCGCAGCCAGTTGCCGCCACCCGACGCGGATGAATTTTATTATTCCGATCTGATCGGTCTGCGGGCTGAAACATCGGAGGGCGTGGTGCTGGGCCATGTCCGCTCTGTCGAAAATTACGGCGCGGGTGATATTATCGAAATTGCACCCGAAACCGGCGACACGCTGCTTCTGCCCTTCACCAAGGCGGTGGTGCCGAAGGTGGACCTGGCCCATCAGCGGATCATTGTTGAGTTGCCGGACGAAATTGACGCCGAACAGGCCGAATGATGTCCTTTCAGGCGACCGTTCTCACCATTTATCCCGAGATGTTTCCCGGCCCGCTGGCCGTTTCGCTGGCGGGCGATGCCTTGCAGCGTGGGCTTTGGGGGCTGGAGGCGCGCAATATCCGTGATCATGGCTTGGGGCGTCACCGCACGGTGGATGACACACCCGCAGGCGGCGGGCCGGGCATGGTCATCCGCGCGGATGTGCTGGCGGCCAGCCTTGACGACTTAGCCCCCGACACCCGCCCGCGCCTGCTGCTCAGCCCGCGCGGTAAGCCGCTGCACCAGAGCGATGTGCGGCGCTGGAGCGCCGGCCCCGGCCTTGTGCTGGTGTGCGGACGCTTTGAGGGGGTGGACGAGCGCGTGATTGAAGCGCGCGGCCTCACTGAAGTGTCGATCGGCGATTATGTGCTCTCAGGCGGGGAAATGGCCGCCTTCATTATGCTGGACGCTTGCGTGCGGCTCATTCCCGGTGTCATGGGCAAGGAAGTTTCGGGCACAGAGGAAAGCCATGAGAATGGCCTGCTCGAATATCCGCAATACACCCGGCCAAGAGAATGGGAAGGGCGGGCCATTCCCGACATTCTGCTCTCCGGCGACCATGCCAAAATCGCCGCATGGCGGCATGAACAGGCCGAAGCGCTCACACGCGCGCGCAGGCCCGATATGCTGCAAAAGAAATAAAAAGTATGAATAAGCCATACCCAATGGTATGATTTTGCTGAAAGGAACAGACCGATGTCCAAAACAGCGAAACGCACTTTCAGCCTGCCACAAGAACATGCAGCCTTTATTGACGCTCTCGTTTCGTCCGGTTCCTATGCTTCAGGAAGTCAGGTTGTGCGGGCCGGACTCCGTGCCTTGCAGGAACGCGATGCAGCGGTTGAGCGCTGGCTGCAAAATGAGGTTGTCCCCACCTTTGATGCGATGAAGGCTCATCCGAACCAAGCCATTGCCGCCGAAGATGTTTTTGCAGAAATACGGGCACGCCATGTCCAACGTGTGAAACACACCGAATGAAAATACGTGCTGTTGCCTTTTCGCCCAAGGCGCGGAACGATCTTATGCAGCTTTATGACTGGATTGCCGATGCCGCCGGAGCACATGTTGCCATAGCCTATATTGAGAGGCTTGAGGCCTATTGTCTGGGTCTTGCTGTTGCATCCGAAAGGGGCACGCGCCGTGATGATCTTCGCACTGGTTTACGCATTTTGGGGTTTGAAAAGCGGGTGACCATCGCTTTTCTGGTCAATGCGCATGATGTCCTTATCCTACGTCTCTTTTATGGCGGACAGTCTTGGGAGGCTTTGCCATTATGAGGACGAAAAAATAACGACCCTCTCGACAAACGCCGCCCCCTCGTGTATGCACCACGCTCAACTCACAACAAGCGTTCCGAAAACGCTGGCACAAGCCAAACGGAGAGACCATGAATATTATTGAAATCCTCGAAGCCGAACAGGCCGCCAAACTGGCCGCCACCCGCACAACCCCTGATTTCCAGCCCGGTGACACCATCATCGTCAATGTGAAGGTGAAGGAAGGCGAGCGCGTGCGCGTGCAGGCCTATGAAGGCGTGTGCATCGCCCGCAATGGCGGTGGCCTGAACGAGAGCTTCACTGTCCGCAAGATTTCTTATGGTGAAGGCGTGGAACGCGTGTTCCCGATCTTCTCCCCCAATATTGAATCGATCAAGGTTGTGCGCCGTGGTGCTGTGCGCCGCGCCAAGCTCTATTATCTGCGTGATCGCCGCGGCAAATCGGCACGTATTGCCGAGCGCGCGGAGTCCGCTGGCGATAAGGCCGCCCGTATCGAGGCGAAAAAGGCGGCCAAGGCTGCAAAATAAGCGGCAGAGCTGCTTTGAAGTTTTTTGCGGCGCGCCTTCGGGTGCGCCGTTTGTGTTTGATGCTCTATTTTGGTTATGCTATACACATATAATGTGCGAAATATGTGATCTCATATTTTTCGCACTTTGAAAAAGGGTATGTCACATGGCTAAAGTTCGTATGCATATTGAAATGAGCAAAGACCTTGATGACGAATTGGAAGCTCTTGCCCGCTCCGAAGGCGTAACCAAAAGCGAAATGTTCCGGCGCGGAATTTCGGTTATCAAAGCCTTTAAAGAACAGGCGAAACGTGGGCGCACCCATCTTGGCTTTGTCGAAGATAGCACAAAGCTGGATGCGGAAATGCTGGGCATTTTGAACAATACCAAGGCCGCCTGAGCTTTAGCCGTAAAAACAGGGGCATTTTGATGGCTGAAAAGATTGAGTCTTCCGACATCGTCGCAAAAGACAATCTTGAGGCCACACCAGAACAAAAACACCGCCATACAACCGCCTTTGTTAAGTTATGGGCAGCTATTGTTTTGGTGGTTACAGGATCCATTCTCGCTGTTTGTGTTCTCTTCAGCACATCGCCAGGTTTGGATAATTTTCGCCAAAACGCTTGGACTCTCCTCACAGTTATCGTGAGCAGTGCTCTGGGCTATCTCTATGGCACACGCGAACGGGATTAAACTCTGCCTTCATGAACAAAGTCATTTACGATACAGACCCCGGCATTGATGATGCCATGGCCCTGCTGTTTCTGCATTATGCGCCGCAGGTTAAGCTGGTGGGCATCACCACCGTCATGGGCAATGCGCCGATTGAGATCACCACCCGCAATGCGCTGTTTTTAAAACAGAAATTCAATATTGCCTGCCCGGTGGCGCAGGGCGCGCGCTTTCCGCTGATGGGGGCTTTTCACCCCGCCCCTGTTCATATTCATGGCGCGGACGGGCTGGGCAATATTGCCCTGCCGGAGGTGGTGGAGGGCGAGCTTGACCCGCGCCCGGCGCATCGCTTCATCATTGATATGGTCAAGGCGCATCCGCATGAAATTTCGATTGTCGCCGTGGGCCGCATGACCAATCTGGCGCTGGCGCTGCGCGAGGCCCCCGAAATTGCCGGGCTTGTGAAACAGGTCGTGCTTATGGGTGGCGGTTTTGGCTTTCATGGCCATTTGGGCAATATCACCCCTGCCGCCGAGGCCAATATTCATGGTGACCCGCTGGCCGCCGATGAAATTTTCGGGGCCAACTGGCCGCTCACCGTTGTCGGGCTGGACGTGACCGTCGAAACCATGATGGATCAGGCCTATTTGCAGGATCTGCACGTGCAGGCGGGCATGGCAGGCGAATTTATCTGGGATATTTCAAGGCTTTATGAGGAGTTTTACACATCCATCGGCATCAATGGCATTTGCGTGCATGATTCCTCGGCGGTGGCCTATCTGATTGCGCCCGAATTGTTCGAAACCCGCAGCGGCCCGATCCGCGTGGTCATGGAGGGCATTGCCTATGGCCAGACCATTCAGAAGGCCGACAGGCGCGGCCACCCGCCCGGCGCTTGGGACAACCGCCCCTCGCATAAAATCTGCATTGACGTGCAGCGCGAAGCCTTTTTAAATCTTTATCGCGACACGATTATGGCTGGGGCAAGGGCTGAGGCTCTGGCGCTGTGAGGTGAATTATGGCACTCGAACTTCGACCAAACTGCGAATATTGCGATAAAGACCTGCCGCCTGACGCGATGGACGCCCGAATCTGCACCTATGAATGCACATTTTGCGCCGATTGTGTGGAGAACCATTTGCACAATGTTTGCCCGAATTGCGGTGGCGGCTTCGAAAAACGGCCAATACGGCCCAGCCGTGAGTGGCGCAACGGGCTTTCAACGCACCATCAACCCCCCTCAACGCGGCGGATGTATCTCTCTTACTCAAAAGAAAATATCGCCGCCCATTCTGATAAAATCAAAGACATCCCGCCCCAGAAACGCTGAGCCTTTCGAAGTGTGAGGGGCAAGGGCGCAGAGAAGTGGTGTGCAGCTTTCTATTTATCTTCATCTTTCTTACCTTCGTCCTTCGACAAGCTCAGGACGAAGAGCGAGAAGGATTACATTGCTTTGAATTTAAAATAATAATTGAGTTCTTAAGAAGTCAATTTTAAAGTGAATTTTGTCTTGGCGTGCTTATTTACTAGAACAAAATCAGCGCATGATTCTATCGCCTCAATGACCTTTTTATTAGGATGTCCGTATCCATTGCATCCAGCAGAAGCAACTCCGCAGATCAAATTCGGCATTCTATCAAGTAGTTCTTGATGAAAATTTTTAGCAGAACCATGATGCGGAACAACAAAGACGATTATATTTTCAAGCAACTTTTCATAAAATGTAAGAAAGGCGGTTCGCCGCTGCGGTGATGAAAGATCCGTATCACCAGTGCAAAGCCATCCAGAAATCTCATCTTTAGATTTGCCATTTCGTAAATATATACCTTGATAGTAATTAAATCTTGCGTACCATCGTGTATCTTTTGATATTCCTCCTGAATATAGACTCATGGTAACTTCGTTTTGGTCATTCCATAGTTTCTTGTAGGCTTTTCGCAGTGCCTTATAAAATAGGTGCATAGCTTCGCGTTTATCTTTAAGGACTGTCGTCTTTATTATCTTTTTGAAGGAATCTATTGGATCTTGATTCAGAAAAATCTCGATTAATGCAGTCTGAAAAGCAGATGTTTGGTTTGGGTCTATCGGATGAACTTGAGGAATAAAGACCCAATCCGCGATATCACCATTCTGATTAGCCAAAGTTATATAAGCATTTGGCTCAACAGTTCTTCCACCTTTTGCCCAACCACTTTTAATTTCTTCAGGGTCTTTACTCCATTTAGGCGTTAATTCACCTCTAATATCTTCGGACGGCCGTCTGAATTCAATCTCTCCCTTGCCGCCATTTTCGTCTCTAGAACTTTTAACAAAAGTTACATTTTTCACGCCCCGCGCTGAAAACCATTTTTTGGGGTTCTCAATAAAACTACGAAAATTTTCTGTAAGTTGTCCCCTGTCTTGTTGTTCGGCAAGAATTAGGAGACGTTCATATTCAGTTAAGTAAGGCAGAACGACCTCGGTTGTATCTCTAACTCCAAGAAGCAACTCAATGCCATTGATATGGTCATTATGAAAGTGAGAAATAAAGAGCAAATCTAATGACTCTTTGCCAAGAAAATTTATCTCTCGTTTTAAACTATCTCCTTGCTTGGAGCCGCAATCGTAAACCCAACGGATTGTTTCTTTATTAAAGCTAACGCTGCCAGCACATAATCCGCCTTGGCCGACAGGATGTTGGGTAATTTTTGCTTCAGCCATAATGGATAACCTTGTCTTAATTTTAGAAAACATAAAAATATTAGACTATATCATTTTAAAGTCAAAAAAATTCCCGCCCCAGAAACGCTGAGCCTTTCGCTTGGAATTTTGACAAAATTGCAGTATAGAACAGCCCGATTGCAAACGCAGACGTTAGGTTGACAATGACCAAGGCACGCACACTTTACGATAAAATCTGGGATGATCATGTGGTTGAAACGCAGGAGGATGGCACCTGCCTGATTTATATTGACCGCCATCTCGTGCATGAGGTCACCAGCCCGCAGGCGTTTGAAGGCCTGCGCCTGACTGGGCGCAAGGTGCGCGCGCCGCAAAAAACGCTGGCCGTGGTGGACCACAACGTGCCGACCTCCGACCGTTCCAAGGGCATCGCTGACCCCTAGAGCCGCATTCAGGTTGAGCAACTGGCTGAAAATGCCCGTGAATTTGGCATTGAATATTATTCCGAGCGCGACCGCCGTCAGGGCGTTGTGCATATCATCGGGCCGGAACAAGGCTTCACGCTGCCCGGCACAACCATTGTCTGCGGCGACAGCCATACCTCGACCCATGGTGCCTTTGGTGCGCTGGCCCATGGCATCGGCACTTCGGAAGTTGAGCATGTGCTCGCCACCCAGACGCTGATTCAGGCCAAGGCCAAAAATATGCGCGTGACCGTGGACGGCAAGCTGCCCGAGGGCGTCACCGCCAAGGATATTGTGCTGGCCATCATCGGCAAAATCGGCACAGCCGGTGGCACGGGCTATGTCATTGAATATGCAGGTCAGGCTATCCGCGATTTGTCGATGGAAGGCCGCATGACAGTGTGCAACATGTCGATCGAGGGCGGTGCCCGCGCCGGTCTGATTGCGCCCGATGAAAAAGCCTATGCCTATCTGATGGGCCGCCCGAAATCCCCGAAGGGTGCCGATTGGGACAAGGCGGTGGCCTATTGGTCTCACCTGCATTCGGATGAAGGGGCGCATTTCGATGCTGAAATTCATCTCGATGCAGCCAATCTCACACCCATCGTAACCTGGGGCACCAGCCCGCAGGACGTGGCCAGCATTGACGGCACGGTTCCGCGCGCCGAGGACGCCGCCGACGAACAGAAGCGCGCCACCATCAAGCGCGCCCTTGATTATATGGGCCTCAAGGGCGGCGAGAAGATGACAGACATCAAAATTGACCGTGTGTTCATCGGCTCCTGCACCAATGGCCGCATTGAAGACCTGCGCGCCGCCGCCAAGGTGGTGGAAGGCAAGACGGTGGCGGCAACCGTCAGCGCCATGGTTGTGCCCGGCTCCGGCCTTGTGAAAGAGCAGGCCGAGGCTGAAGGTCTGGACAAGATTTTCAAGGCTGCGGGCTTTGACTGGCGCGAGCCGGGCTGCTCCATGTGTCTGGCCATGAACCCGGACAAGCTGGCACCGCATGAGCGCTGCGCCTCGACCTCCAACCGCAATTTTGAGGGCCGTCAGGGCTTCAAGGGCCGCACCCATCTGGTCTCGCCAGCCATGGCGGCAGCAGCGGCCATTGCCGGACATTTTGTGGATGTGCGTTCGCTGTAAACGTTCTGCACCGGACACTAAAAAACCCGCCAGACCGGCGGGTTTTTTAGTGCTTTAATTCTGGGTGCTGGCCGCGCTTTTAACCGGCGGCTTGGGCACATTGACCGGTTGCGGCGCATCCGGCTCACTGATAGTGACATCCGGCGTATCATCCTGACCAAAAGGAAACCATTTTTTATAAAAGGGCTTGGGCGCAACATCTTTTGCGGCCCCGTTGGCGGAAGGCTGAAACACCGAAAACAAACCCGATGATTGTGGTGCAAGCGCAGGCGCCGCAGGCTCCGCTGTGGCCACGCGCGTCACCGGTGCCTTGCCACCCTTAGCAGGCCCATTTGCTGCGGCAACAGGCGTCTGCGTTTTCGCCACCTGCTGCACAAGCGCCGGTGTTTTCACAGGCTTGCCGTTTTCATCGAGAACAATCTCGGTGGGCGATTCAGCAATGGCCTCCGGGCGGCTCATGTCCGCAACATGATTGCGGAATTCGGGATTCTGCCCGCCATCCTGATAGACCAGTTCAATCGGCTTGACACCGCTGGCCACCAGACTGGCCACCTCTTTATCGTCCTGTTCGGCCTTTTGTGCGGCGGCGGCGGCAATCTCCTCGTCCGCTTTCAGCGCAGGGCAAGGACTTGAGGCCTCCAGACGGCTGCCATCGGCGGCATGAACATCAAAGACATACCGCTTGCCGCATACACCCACCAAGGGCTCGCGCTTGCTGACCTCGAAATGGTCAGAACCTTCCTTAAGATTGCGCCAGAACGGCATATTGTGATCAAGCCGGTGTTTGGCCAGATTTTCCGCCGTCATGTGGAAGGGGAAGGACTGCATCTGGATCGCACGCTGGCCGCCGCTGAACGCCTCGCGCGCCAGCGCATAAATCTCGGCAATCTGCGCATCCGTCATGGAATAGCAGCCCGCCGAGGAGCAGATGCCATGCACCATGATCGAACCGCCGGTGCGGCCATAGGCCTGATCATAGGCATTGGGATAGCCGACATTGAAGGAGAGATAATAGGCCGAATTGGGGTTCATCTGTCCGGGGGTGATGGTGTAGAACCCTTCCGGCACCTGCCGGTCACCCTCGCGCAATTTGGGGCCGAGCTGACCCGACCAGCGGCACATGGGGAAGGTTTTCAGATAGGTATAGGTGCCATCCGGCTTTTGCTTCCAGACCTCGAATTCCGCTTCCTTTTTATAGGTGCGGATCAGCATGGGGGATTTTTGATCGACCCCCTTGGAGGACATCAGCGCCAGTGTGCTGGCCGGAATGGGACGGGTGGCCTTGCCAGCTGAGCTGAGCGTCGAATCCTCACAACCGGCAAGGCCGAAAGCTGCAACGCCGATAAGGGCAAGAAGACCGATAAGTCTGGACTGGATCATGTTTTTACTCATAGAAATGTAAGCCTTACAGAAGGGATTTCCCCCCTTGATCCTTCCCGAAGGCAGAGTCTACCTTAAACGGAAATGACGTCTTAACCAAGAACAAGATTATCGCTGTTCTTGCGGCTCTATGGTCAAAAATGTCTTAACAGATGGCTGTTTTTTATAAAATTCAGATCACCTGACCCATTTTCATGAATTTATCGGCGCGGGCGCTGCGAATTTTGGACTGCGGCATTTTGCCCAGCTCATCCAGCGCCTTGCCCAGCGCCTTACCGGTGGCGGCAATGGCGGCGGCAGGATCGCTATGGGCCCCGCCGGCAGGTTCAGGGATAATCGCATCAATAATGCCAAATTTCAGCAGATCCTGCGCGGTGATTTTCATATTGGTGGCCGCATCCTGCGCCCGGCCCGAGTCGCGCCAGAGAATGGAGGCCGAGGCCTCCGGCGAAGCCACGGTGTAAATGGAGTGTTCCAGCATCAGCACGCGGTTGCAGCTGGCAATGGCCACCGCACCGCCCGAGCCGCCTTCGCCAATGACAACGGCAATATTGGGCACATTCAGGGCCAGAGCGGCGTCGGTGGAGCGGGCAATGGCCTCAGCCTGCCCGCGCTCTTCAGCGTCAATGCCGGGAAAAGCCCCCGCCGTATCCACCAGCGAAATCACCGGCAGGCGGAAACGCTCGGCCATTTCCATCAGGCGCACGGCCTTGCGATAGCCTTCCGGCCGCGCCATGCCGAAATTATGGCGCAAGCGCGATGCGGTGTCCGACCCTTTTTCCTGACCGATGATCATCACAGACGCGCCGCGGAACAGGCCGATGCCGCCGATAATGGCCTCATCCTCAGCAAAGGTGCGGTCTCCGGCCAGCGGCGTGAAATCCTCGATCAGCGCCTGCACATAATCAGAAAAATGCGGGCGCTGCGGATGGCGCGCCACCTGTGTTTTCTGCCAGGGGGTCAAAGCCGCATAAAGATCAGCCAGCGCCCGGCTGGCCTTGGCCTGCAAGCGGGTCAACTCCTCGCCTATGGCAACACCATTGCCGGACATTGCCCGCAATTCCTCGACTTTGGCTTCGAGTTCGGCAACGGGCTTTTCAAAGTCGATATAGGAACGCATGGTGTCTTTCGCTTCATGTTCTGGAGGCGGAACCTGACGAGTTCAGCGCCGCAAGTCAAGTGATCTACCAGAGTTTGTGATATATCTGCAACTCTTACGAAGTTTCGATCGTGGATCAGTTTAAAATTGTCAGCCGATAAAAAAAGGCGCGCAATTTTCATGCGCGCCCTCAAAAAAAACCGTGCTTGAGTTTGTTATCACCCCATGCACGGTTGCCCCTTGTGGGGTCTTAGACGCGGATTGCCCTATCGGATCGAGAGCCGCTAACACTATTTATATGTGGAATTAAAGGTGTTTTGTCAAGGTTGACAGGCCAATAGACCGAAGAACCAGTGTCCGCACGAGTTTGATTTGATCGTCCGTTAAGGTTGAAAAACGATATTTTCGTTTTCCATGTATATCTTTTCCATCTCTGACAAAATTCAGACGATGAAAACCAATGGCGTAAATCATATCCCCTTTAATCCACATTTTTTCTGCGTCCCACGGCGCTGGCATACGCGGTGAAATTGAAATTTCAGCATGGAAGGGCATTTTAGGTTCCGGCGGCGTCGTGCTAAGCGCAACAACTGTGCAAAGGCCATGACGATTGGAAATTTTCGGACTCAGAACGACGACTGGCCGAATTTTGACCATTTCCGGTAGTTTAAAGTCACTGTCAAAATCACAAATTAAAATTGTTCCCATAGGCGGATGTTCTTTAATGGGCATTTCACAGTCCGCTATAAAGACTTATTTTAATGAGTCATCTCTATCGACTGAAAACAGTGATTATCATTTTGGCGATAAAATTAAAATAAAATTTTTAATGATCATTGAATTCGCATCATTGTGATCATTAAAGATCATATTTAGCCTTCTCCAGTAACGAGGTGCGTAAGATTTAGGGGTTCATGATACGATTGGCAAGGCAATATTAGCCTTCAGGGCTTGTGGGCTATATAATTTCCCATAAGAATGTCAAAAAATAGATTACACAACTCGCTATCACCCCATCTCCTTCTTATTCAACGGGTGCAAATCGCGCACCATGGCTTTCATGCGCTCATCCAGCACATGAGTGTAAATTTGCGTGGTGGAAATATCGGCATGGCCGAGCAATTCCTGCACAATGCGCAAATCCGCGCCATTTTGCAGCAGATGACTGGCAAAAGCGTGGCGCAGCACATGCGGCGAGATGCGCGCCGCTGAAATGCCGGCTTTTGCCGCCACAGCCTTCAAATCCCGCGCAAAGGCCTGACGGGTGAAATGACCGGTCTCCGAATCTGCGGGAAACAGCCATTTGCTGGATTTATCCAGAGTTTTTTCGGCCTGAACCGCCAGATAGTCCCGCATGGCAATGCGCGAGGGTTCGGAGAGCGGCACCAGCCGTTCGCGCCCGCCCTTGCCATTGATGGTTAAAAAACTCTCGCGGGTCAGCGCTGCGGTGCGCGGCAGGGCCACCAGCTCGGACACGCGCAGGCCGGTGGCATAGAGCAACTCCACCAGACAGATGAGCCGCGCCTGGCGCAGCCGCGCCGCATAGGAGGGGGGGTGTTCAGGTGCCGCGCGGGTTTGGCTGAGCAGCCGCTCCACCTCATCGACAGAGAGGATTTTTGGCAGAGGCCGACCCTGCCTTGGCCCGTCCAGCACAAGGGAAGGGTCATCACCGCGATAATTTTCCGCATAAAGAAAGCGGTGAAACTGCCGCACCGCGGACAGACGCCGCGCCGCCGAACTGGGCCTGAAGCCGCGCGCCTCAAGATCGGCCAGATAGGCCTGAATATCTTTGGTGGTGAGATGCAGGAGATCACGCCCTTCATCCGCCAGAAAGGTGAGATAATCCTGCATATCCCGGTCATAGGCCGCCAAAGTATTGGCGGCGGCACCGCGCTCTGCCGCAATCATATCGAGAAATTGCGCATGCAGGCGGGCGGGAGTGGGAGCCATTATTTCAGCTTGCTGGCAGGCACGGTCTGGGTGATCTCATGCTGCTGCGGCGTCACAAAGGTGACCAGCGCCAGCACCACACCATAGCCAAGGGCGGCCAGAACAGCGAGTGTCACAACAAAGCGGATCAGACTGGGCACGAAACAACCTCTTCTCAACAGGCATTATCTGCGGCTGATTGTTAAAAAAAGCAAGAGCGGCCCAGCCGCAGCCCCCTGTCACAGCCGCGTAATGTGCACCTGTGCATATTTACCATTGAAATTGCGCTTTTATGGCAAAACCCCTCAAAATTGCCGAAAGGTTGTGATAAACATCAGGCATGACATATTCTCCTTCTGTGATGGGTGCTGCTGCCACCGATCTTTATAAATTTGAGCCGGATGCACGGGCAAAAGCCATTGTTTCCGCGCTTGGGTCGAAATCTCTGGTGCTTGTCGGCATGATGGGGGCTGGAAAAACCTCCGTCGGCAAGCGGCTGGCCGCACGCCTTGGCCTTGATTTTCTCGATGCCGATGCCGAAATCGAATCAGCCCACCGCATGACCATACCGGAAATTTTTGCCAAACATGGCGAGGCCTATTTCCGCGAGGGCGAGCGCAAAGTGGTGGCCCGCCTGTTGGACTCCGGCCCGCGCGTCATCGCCACCGGCGGCGGCGCTTTCATTCATGCCGCCACCCGCAGCCGTATCAAGCAGCAGGCCGTTTCCGTCTGGCTGAAAGCCGATTTTGACGTGCTGATGCGCCGCGTGCGCAAAAAGAGCAACCGGCCTTTGCTGCAAACATCCGACCCCGAAGGCACTTTGCTGCGCCTGATTGAGGAGCGCTACCCCATTTATGCCGAAGCCGACCATGCGGTTTTGTCCAAGGACGGCCCGCATGAAATTGTCATTGAGGACATTTTGCGCATTCTGGAGCACGATTTTGGCCTCACCTCACCCCAGCCGCCTGGCAGGGACGAGAGCGTGCCGGATGTGACCCTGAAGGTCGGCCTCGGCGCCCGTGCTTATGACATTGTCATCGGCGGCGCCCTGATCCGGACAGCGGGGGAACGCATTGCCGCTCTTGCGCCAAAGTCCAACTGCGCCATCATCACCGATGCGCAGGTTGCGGCGCTGCATCTGCCCGCGCTTCAGGCCAGTCTGGACGCTGTTGGCATTCGCCACACCAGCATTGTCATTCCGCCCGGCGAGGCCTCAAAATCCTATGCGCAATTCGAGCGGCTGTGCGATGCGGTGATTTCTGCCAAGCTGGAGCGGCGCGACCTGATCATCGCACTGGGCGGCGGCGTGGTGGGCGATCTAGCCGGTTTTGTTGCGGCCAGCGTGCGGCGCGGCATGGCCTTTGTGCAAATGCCAACGTCCCTATTGGCGCAGGTTGATTCATCGGTCGGCGGCAAAACCGGCATCAATTCGCCCTTTGGCAAAAATCTGATCGGCGCGTTTCATCAGCCTGCACTTGTGCTGGCCGACACCGCCTGTCTCGATACATTGCCGCTGCGCGAATTTAAGGCCGGTTATGCCGAGGTCGCCAAATATGGGCTGATTGACGATCCGGAATTTTTCTACTGGCTGGAAGCCAACTGGCGCGATGTATTTGCCGGTGGTGCGGCACGGCATGAGGCCATTGCCCGCTCCTGCGCCGCCAAGGCCGCCGTGGTGGAACGGGATGAATTCGAGACCGGCGACCGCGCCCTGCTCAATCTGGGCCATACATTCGGCCATGCTTTCGAGCGCCTCACCCATTATGACAGCGCGAAGCTGGTGCATGGCGAGGGTGTGGCGGTGGGCATGGCCTGCGCCTTCCGCTTTTCGGTCAAAAGGGGCCTGTGTTCGGGGCAGGATGCTCACCGTATGGAGGTACACCTGCGGCAGGTGGGCCTTCCGACCCGCATCCGGCAGATCCAACAGGATTTGACCGCCGACGCCCTGCTGGAGGCGATGTTTCAGGACAAGAAAGTTGAACGCGGCGCGCTCACCTTCATTCTGGCGCGGGGCATTGGCCAGAGCTTTATTGCCAAAAATGTGCCCGCCGATGAGGTTCATGCCTTTCTGAATGAAGAATTGGCCTTGCAGGAGCCCGGCTATGACGGCTGACCTCTGGTTTGACATTGGCATTGTCATAGCCAGCCTCGTGCTTTCGGCCTTTTTTGCCGGTGCCGAAACCGCCATCACCGCCTCCTCGCGCGCCAGAATGCACGCCCTGGAGCTGAATGGCGATAAAAACGCCGCCATCATCAACAGGCTGATGCTGATGCGCGACCGCTTTATCGGCGCGATGCTGCTGGGCAACCAGCTTGTCAATATTGCTGCGGCCTCGCTGACCACCAGCGTCTTTCTGGGGCTGTTTGGCGAACATGGCGTGGTCTATGCCACGGTTGTGATGACCTTGCTGGTGGTGATTTTTGCCGAAGTCATGCCCAAAACCATAGCCATTAATGCGCCCGACCGCGTATCCCTGCTGCTGGCCCGGGCGGTGTCGTTTTTTGTGGCGCTGTTCGGGCCGGTGCTTGTGGCTGTAGAGGCTCTGGTCAAAGGTTTTCTCCATCTGTTTGGCGTGCACAGCGGTGAGGGCGCGGCCATTCTCTCCGGCCATGAGGAGCTGAAAGGCGCGGTTGACTTGCTGCACCGCGAGGGCGGTGTGGAGCGCTCCGACCGTGATATGGTGGGCGGCCTGCTCGACCTGAAAGACCTGCAGGTTTCGGATGTGATGATTCACCGCACCAAAATGCGCACCATCAGCATTCACCTCTCGCCGGAAGATCTGGTGCGCGAGGTGCTGGCCTCGCCCTATACGCGCCTGCCACTGTGGCGCGACAATCCGGACAATATTGTCGGCGTTATTCATGCCAAAAACCTGCTGCGCGCCTATGATGCCGCCAAAGGCGAAACGAAAAAGCTCGATATTGCCGATATTGCGCTGGATCCGTGGTTTGTGCCCGACACCACCACGCTGCAAGACCAGCTTCAGGCCTTTTTAAAGCGCAAAACCCATTTCGCCCTTGTTGTCGATGAATATGGCGAGGTGATGGGCCTTGTGACCTTGGAGGATATTCTCGAAGAAATTGTCGGCGACATCAAGGACGAGCATGACCTTGCTGTGCAGGGTGTGCGGGTGCAGGCGGATGGTTCGGTCAATGTCGATGGCGCGGTGCCGATCCGCGACCTCAACCGCGTGATGGACTGGGAACTGCCCGATGAGGAGGCCACCACCATCGCGGGGCTGGTGATTCATGCCGCCCGCGCCATTCCTGAAGCCGGACAGATTTTCACCTTTTATGGCTTCCGTTTTCAGGTTTTGCGCAAAAACCGCAATAAAATCACACTGATCCGCATTTCCAAAGCGCCCGTCGAAGGAAAGAAACCCTCTTGATGTGTCAAGCCACTCATGATCCAACTGGCCGCGTGGAATGAAAAAGCCACAAAACAAACAACAGCTTCTCAGCTGGTCAGATCAGGTGGTGGAACGTGGTCAGGCGGTTCTGGACGGAACGCATACCGGCGTATTTGCCATGCTGCCCTTTATCGGGCCGAGCGTTGTGGCTTCGATCGCCTATATGGACCCCGGTAATTTTGCCACAAATATTGAGGCGGGGGCCAGCTTCGGCCTGAAGCTGCTTTGGGTTGTTCTGCTGGCCAATGTGATGGCCATGCTGTTTCAGTCCATTTCGGCCCGTGTCGGCATTGTCACGGACAAAAGCCTGGCGATGTTATGCCGCGAGTTTTTTCCCAAACCGATCGTGTATTTCATGTGGGTGGCTGGTGAAATCGGGGCGATGGCCACTGATCTTGCCGAATTTCTCGGCGGGGCCATTGGCCTGCATCTGTTGCTGTCCATTCCCGTGCTGGGGTGTCTGGTGCTGATGGGCATAGCCACCTATGGCATGTTATTGCTGCAAAACAGAGGCTTTCGCCCGCTTGAACTTCTGATCACCGGCTTTGTCAGCCTGATCGGCCTTGCCTATCTGGCCGAAGTGCTGCTGGCGCCTCCCGATTGGGCCGAATTTGCCACTTCCGCCCTTGTCCCCCGGCTGGAGGGGCCGCACAGCATCACATTGGCGGTCGGCATTATCGGCGCAACCGTGATGCCGCATGTGCTTTATCTCCATTCCAGCCTGACGGCGACGCGGATTCCGGCCCGCCATGCGCAGGACCGCCGGACACTGATCCGCTTTTCCAACCGCGAGGTGATTGTGGCGCTCAGCATTGCCGGTCTGATCAATATGGCCATGCTGACCATGGCGGCACAGGCCTTCCACAAAACCGCCGCTGATGTGGCCGATATTGCCACCGCCTATAAAACCCTGACGCCGCTGCTGGGCGCGGGGGCAGCCAGCCTGTTCATGGTGGCGCTGCTCTCCAGCGGTTTTTCCAGCTCGGTGGTGGGGACAATGGCCGGACAGGTGATCATGCAGGATTTTGTCGGTTTTGCCATTCCGCTCTGGCTGCGCCGGCTGGTGACAATGGTGCCCAGTGTGCTTGTTGTGGCCCTCGGCATGGATGAAACACAGGCTCTGGTCAACAGTCAGGTGGTGCTCAGCCTCGTTCTGCCGGTGCCGTTGGTCAGCCTGCTGATCATCGCGCGCAGTCCGCGTCTGATGGGCGCATTCCGGCTGGGACGCATAACACTGGCAGGGGCCGGGCTCGCCGCGGTGATTATACTCATTCTGAATATCATGCTTCTGGCAGACACATTCGGCATATTATGATAAACAAGGTGAAATCTGACCGGAGTGAATGAATGCGCCCTCTTCTTGATGTAATTTTGCTGGTTCTTGACCTTTATATGGATGTGATCATCGGTGTGGCGATTTTGTCCTGGCTCGTGGCCTTCAATGTGATCAATCTGCACAATGATGTGGTGCGCTCGATCTGGATGGCATTGAACGGCCTGACCGAGCCGGTGCTGCGCCCGATCCGCCGGGCCTTGCCCAATATGGGCACGCTGGATATTTCTCCCATCGTGGTGATGCTGGCGATTTTCCTGATCAAACGTGAAATCCAGACCTATATTTACCCCTACGCCTTCTGATGTTCTGGACGGTGGTGCCGGGCGGTGTGCGGCTGCGGCTGAAATTAACGCCCAAAGCCTCGCGCGATGCCCTCACCTCGGCAGAAACCCTGAGCGACGGCACGCAGGTGCTGCGCGCCTATGTGCGGGCCGTGCCGGAAGATGGCAAGGCCAATATGGCGCTGGTCAAGCTGCTGGCCTCAGCCTTCAACCTGCCCAAATCCGCCATTACGCTGGAGAGCGGCGCCACCTCGCGGATGAAGGTTTTTCACCTTTATGGCGAACGGGCCGCGCTTGAGCCCCTGTTGCAGGCGCTGGCGGACGAGCGATCCGAATAAACAGACTATGCGATATATTGCTCAAACTTAAGCCTTGCGGCCAAAGTTGCAGTGAAATTTAATCTGATTTGATTTATGGCCAAGGTCAGACACAGCGCATGACCTTGCGCAGGAGATAAACCTTTGCCGATAGGAACGCCCATGCCGCAAACCATTGCCCCGAAAGCCAATATGGGCTATTTTTTTGAGGATTTCCATGTCGGGCAAGTGTTTCGCCATGCCACGCCGCGCACGGTCAGCACGGGGGATGTCGCCCTTTACACCGCGCTTTATGGGTCACGCTTTGCAATTCAGTCTTCGGATATTTTTGCCCAGCGCGCCGGTTATCCCCGCAGTCCGGTGGATGATTTTCTGGTGTTTCACATTGTTTTTGGCAAAACCGTGCCGGATATTTCGCTCAATGCGGTGGCCAACCTCGGTTATGCCGCCTGCCGCTTTTTAAGCCCTGTCTATCCGGGCGACACACTCACCGCCGTATCGGAAATTATCGGCGTGAAAGAAAATTCAAACCGGCAGACCGGCGTTGTTTATCTGCGCTCGCAGGGGTTCAACCAGCGCGGCACCATGGTGCTCGACTATGTGCGCTGGGTGATGGTGCGCAAACGCGATGTCAACGCACCCGCCCCGCAAGAGCAGGTGCCGACCCTGCCGCGCGCTTTAAGCGCCGAGAGTTTGGGGGATGCCTGTCCGGCGTTTGACCATAAGCATTATGACCTTGCCCTGTCGGGCTCCAGATTCCGCTGGGCCGATTATAAATTGGGCGAAAAAATCGACCATATCGACGGCTTTACAGTAGAGGAAGCCGAACATCAGATGGCCACGCGCCTTTATCAGAACACGGCCAAGGTGCATTTCAACCAGTTTGTCGAAGGGCAGGGCCGCTTTGGCCGCCGCCTGATTTATGGCGGCCATGTGATTTCGCTGGCCCGCTCCATCAGTTTCAACGGGCTGGGCAATGCGTTTCAGGTGGCGGGCATCAATTCGGGCCGCCATGTCGCACCGCTTTTTGCGGGCGCAACCGTTTTTGCCTGGTCTGAGGTGCTGGACAGCCAGCCGCTGCCCGGCCGCGACGATGTGGGGGCGCTGCGCCTGCGCACCATCGCCACGCGCGACCATCTTTGCGCGGACTTTCCCTATAAAAATGGCGATGACTATCACCCGAATGTCATTCTCGACCTCGACTATTGGGTGCTGCTGCCACGGTGAACCCGGCCGCCAACAGGAAAATGACGGCAAGGCTCACTAAAGGGTTCACACTGTGCCGGTTTTGGTCTAACAGTTCAGCCGATTGAGCTGAACACGGTTCAGACCGCAGCATGAACGGGGCGCTTTTTTTAACAAATCGCGGCCCTTTTTTGCGCGCGCTGATCTGATCAAGATAGAGGATGACCACACCATGCCGAAACGTACAGATATTTCGACAATTCTTATCATTGGTGCCGGCCCTATCATCATTGGTCAGGCCTGCGAATTCGACTATTCCGGCACACAGGCCTGCAAGGCGCTGCGGGCCGAGGGGTATCGTATCGTGCTGGTCAATTCCAATCCGGCCACCATCATGACCGACCCGAATATGGCCGACCGCACCTATGTCGAGCCGATCACGCCGGACATTGTCGCCAAAATCATCGAAAAAGAACGCTATGCCGTGCCCGGCGGCTTTGCGCTTCTGCCCACCATGGGCGGCCAGACCGCATTAAACTGCGCCCTCTCGCTCAAGAAAATGGGCGTGCTGGAGAAATTCGACGTCGAGATGATCGGCGCCAGCGCCGATGCCATTGACAAAGCCGAAGACCGCGAGCGGTTCCGCGAGGCTATGACCAAAATCGGCCTCTCGACACCCCGTTCCCACCAGATCAAGACCCTGGCGCAGGCGCTGGATGTACTGGATGACATCGGCCTGCCGGCCATTATCCGCCCCAGCTTTACCATGGGCGGCACGGGGGGCGGCATTGCCTATAATAAAGCCGAATATCTTGAAATTGTCGAACGCGGCATCGACGCCTCGCCCACCAGCGAGGTGCTGATCGAGGAAAGCGTGCTGGGCTGGAAAGAATATGAGATGGAAGTGGTCCGCGACAAAGCGGACAACTGCATCATCGTCTGTTCGATTGAGAATATCGACCCGATGGGCGTGCATACCGGTGACTCAATCACCGTTGCCCCTGCCCTCACCCTCACCGATAAAGAATATCAGATCATGCGCAACGCCTCGCTGGCGGTGCTGCGCGAGATCGGCGTGGAAACCGGCGGCTCCAATGTGCAATTCGCCGTCAATCCGGCCAATGGCAAGATGATCGTCATTGAGATGAATCCGCGCGTCTCGCGCTCCTCGGCGCTGGCCTCGAAGGCCACCGGCTTTCCCATTGCCAAAGTGGCGGCCAAGCTCGCCGTGGGCTATACACTCGACGAAATCGCCAATGATATCACGGGCGGGGCCACACCCGCCTCGTTCGAGCCAACCATTGACTATGTCGTCACCAAAATTCCGCGCTTCGCCTTTGAAAAATTCCCTGGCGCCGAGCCTATTCTAACCACGGCGATGAAGTCGGTGGGTGAGGCCATGGCCATTGGCCGCACCTTTAATGAAAGTGTGCAAAAGGCGCTGCGCTCGCTGGAAACCGGCCTCAATGGCCTTGATGAAATCGAGATCGAGGGTCTGGGGCAGGGCAATGACCGCGCCGCCATACTCTCGGCATTGGGCACACCCACCCCCGACCGGCTGTTGCAGGTGGGGCAGGCGCTGCGCATGGGTCTGACCATCGGCGAAATTCATGAGGCCTGCAAAATCGACCCGTGGTTTATCGAGCGCTTGAGCGAAATCGTCAGCCTCGAAAACCGCGTCAAAGCGCATAGCCTGCCGCAAGACGCCGAAAATCTGCGCCTGCTCAAAGCCAATGGCTTCTCGGATACGCGGCTCGCCTCGCTGACCGGACGGGAAACAGACGAAATTACGGCGCTGCGCCACAGTCTGGATGTGCGCCCGGTCTACAAGCGTATCGACACCTGCGCGGCGGAATTTGCCTCCCCCACCGCTTATATGTATT
>DAIMHB010000001.1:0-29037 GCA_036723545.1 Beijerinckiaceae bacterium | reverse complement strand
CGGTGAATATCTGGCCGAGGGCGTGCCCATGCCCATGTATATGCTGCGGCAGGGCGCATGGAAATTCATCTCCTGCGATGCGGATGCCGACCAACTGTTCAATCTGGATGCTGACCCGCTGGAAAATGACAATCTTGCGGGCCACCCTGTTCACGCGGAGCGGGTTGAGCATTATCGCGCTGTATTGGCGAAGCGGTTTGACCGCGCCCGCATTTATGCCGATGTGCTGGCCAGCCAGAAGTCGCGTCTGGTGGTGTTTCAGGCGCTCACCAAGGGCAAGCTCTATCCATGGGATTATCAGCCTTTGCGTCAGGCCTCCGAGCAATATACCCGCAACCATCGGGATGTCACAGAAACCGATGTATTGTCGCGCTATCCGCTGGCCCCGGAAGCCATAAAAAAGCCTGGCAAATGAGTTTTAGTTTGGCAGAATAAGGGTGTTCGAGCCCTTACCTCACAGAGGAGTCTTCAATGACCGAAGCTGAAAATCTTGTTCTGATACTGCTGCGGCGAATGGATGAAAAACTCGATCGTCTTTCTGCCAAGTTTGATGATCTTGTTTTGCGCACAGGCGGCATAGAAACGGAACTGGCGCAACTTCATGTGCGATTTGCTGAATCTTCTGTGCGTTCAGACAGATTTGAGCGCAGGATGGAGCGTATTGAAAAACGGCTTGATCTTGTCGATCTGCCGCATTGAACAGGCTTTTAGGGAGACGCATATGACCGAGCACATATCCGAGTCGAACAATTCACGCCGCGCATTCTTAAATTTAAGCGCTGCGGCAGGTTTTACACTGGCCGTGCGGCCACTGTCTGCCGAGACCATTTTAACACCGGCGGATGATCTGACCGCAGGCATGGTGAGCGTGAAAGTGGCGGACGGAACCGTTCCCGCCTATCGCGCCAAGCCTGTGGGCACAGGCAAAGCGCCGGTGATTGTGGTGATTCACGAGATTTTTGCGGTGCATGAGCACATTAAGGATGTGTGCCGACGGCTCGCCAAGCTGGGCTATTATGCCATTGCACCGGATCTGTTTTCCCGCCTTGGCGATGCCACGCAGATCACGGATTTCAAAGTTCTCATCAATGATTTTGCCGCCAAAGTGCCGGATGCACAAGCCATGAGCGATGTGGATGGTGCGGTTGCCTTTGCTGCAGCCGATGGCGGCGACACGGCACGCCTTGGCATCACCGGTTTTTGCTGGGGCGGGCGCATTGTCTGGCTTTATGCTGAACATAGCGCACAGGTGAAGGCCGGTGTGGCATGGTATGGCCGCCTTGTGGGTGAGCCGACAGTTCTGCAACCCAAATCACCCGTTGATCTGGCCGCCGATCTGAAGGCGCCGGTGCTGGGGCTTTATGGCGGGGCGGACACAAGCATTCCGCAAAGCTCGATTGAGGCCATGAAGTCCGCCGCCGCATCCGCGGGCAAAAAGGTTGAATTTGTGGTCTATCCGGAAACGCCACATGCATTTTTTGCCGATTACCGCGCCTCTTATACGCCCGCCGCGGCCAAGGATGGCTGGGCGCGGCTGCAAGGCTGGTTCAAGGCCAATGGCCTTTAAAGCAGACTTCCGGTGATGGTGATATTGTCGCCGGGCAAAACCGCCTGATTGATCGGCACCGTGGCTTTGACCGGCTTGCCGTCAATGAGGCGGGTGATATTTGCGGTTGTGCGCTGGGCGTGCGGGGCAAATCCGCCCGCTATGGCCACGGCGGTCTCCACAGTCATGCCGTTGACGAATGGATACTGGCCAGCCTTGCCCACCTCACCCAAGATAAAAAACGGGCGGTAGGTGTCCACTTCCGCCGAGACTTTCGGGTCGCGCAGCAGGCCATTGCGTAACTTGGCCGTGATGTCCTGACTGAGCTGCGCCGTGGTGCGTCCTTCCGCATGAACCGTGCCGATCAGCGGCATGGCAATATTGCCACTGCCATCCACCCCATAAGAGTTGGAGAGGTCATTTTGCCCGAAAACAATGATGCGCAGACGGTCGCCGGAGGCCAATGTGTAAGGGCGGATGATCTGATCTTCTTTAAAATAATTGGGATATTGCGGCGAAGCACAGCCCGTAAGCCATGAGCACACCGCCAGCCCAAAGATTATTTTCGTTGTTTTCATCAGAAGACTCGGACTCACAAGCATGGTGAATTATTTCTAGCCTTTTAGGGTTAAAAATCTGTTCCTGATGCGGTTGAGGAGGTGGAACAGGCCATAATTTAACGGTTGATCAACCATATTGGCATTGAATGTCCGTGAGGATTATCCATGCCAAAGATTCGATCATTTTATCCCTTGCTTGTCCGGACGTGCCAACCCCTGCGGTCTGTTGCGCCCATGGCTTTGGGTGCAGGGTTGTGTCTGCTGATATTTCTCGCCATTCATGTTTTATATCCGGCTCCGGCACAGGTTATTGCCCATGTGCAGATTGAAAATCCTGATCCCGATTTGGACACGGAGTTGAAAGCTCTGCGCTCGCCGCAACTGGCCATGAAGGTGATTCATGATCTGGATCTGGCGCATAAGCCGCAGTTTATGCAGGTTTCTGCGCATAGATGGCTCCCGCTTCGGGAGATGGTGTCATCTGCTGTTCATGCTTTGGAACCTTCTCAGGCTCATCCATTCTCCGAGACAGATGCCGTACAGCAATGGGCGCGCAATGTTCATATCGCGGCACATGCTGAGACATCTGTTCTGGATATTGCAGTGAAGGCTGCGAGCCCTGAATTGGCAAAGGCCATTGCCGACACCATGGCCGGGCTATTTGTGCAACAACAGGCCAATGTTCAGAATGAGGCCGCTGCCGCCGCCGAGAATGCACGCATTGATCTCTCCCGTGCCGAGGCTGCGCGGGACACAGCCTATGCTCTGGCCGCCAATCATAACGCACAGACCAATCAGAACGATGCGCAATCGCTGGAGCTACTCAAGGCCCGCGCTGAAAAGGTCAAGGAACTCGTGGCGCATGGGCAAATTATCGATGCGGCGGATATTCTGGACCTGCCGTCTTTACGCGCGCTGAGCGACGAGCAACGCAAGATCAAGGTTGAGTTGCAGATCAATGGTAAAACATTGCTGGATCAGCATCCGGTTATGAAAGAACTGAATGCCCGGCTTATGGTGGTGGACACCCGTCTGCGGGCGGCTGTTGTGCGGGCGGCACAAGCGCTGGATGCTGAACTGGCCCGCCAGCGTGTTGCTGTTCCGGCTGCTCCTCCGGTTTTGGCCGAATTTGATCAGCGTGTTGTCGACGCGCGGCAAAAATTGCAGGACGTGTTGCAAAATAATACAGCAAATGCCGGAAAACCGATCAGCTATCGCCATATATTGGCAGATGACATTCTGAATTCCGCCTTCAGTTCGGTGCTTCTGCCCTATATGCTGATGATATGTGGTGGCGGTGCAGGGATTGGATTTCTGTTTTCTTTGGGGATGCGGCGGATTTATCGCCAGCCTGCAGCAATATCCATGCCTGCACAGGCCAGTCTCAAACCGCGGGCGCTACAACCCGCCAGCGTGCAGGGATATTCCAAACCATTGAAACTGGAAGGAAAAGCCTTATCCAGCCCTGATTTGCAAACCATATTGCAGCATATTGCCGGAAAAAACGTGCCGCAGGTCGTGCTTGTGCATGGGTTTGAACCTGAAATTGTTAAAGCCGAACTGGCGGCGCTTGTTCAGGGCAAAACGGTGCTGATGGTGGATCTGGATACGAAATCGTCAGGCCGTCGCCGTCCCGGATTGGGAGACCTGCTCAGTGGAGAGGCGCATTTCGAGGATGTGATCTATCCGCAGGAGGCCGGATTCGATTTTATGCCCGCAGGCCGGCAAGGGGTGCGGCGCTTAGGGCTTGGCCTTGTTGTTGCAACATTAAGCGAGGCCTTTGACATGATTTTTCTGTCGGGGCTGGATATTCATTCCACCGACCTTGATATGCTGCGGCCATGCCTGACCTCTGTTGTGTTTGTCGATCAGCCAAGTCACGATGAGGAGAACTGGATCATCGAGGCGGCGCTGGACAATGAACCTGAATGCGAGATGCACAGTGTGAAAGCGCAATTACCCTCCATTCTGCAAAATGCGGCCTGAGAGCATGGGGCGTGCATTGGATCATATTGTGGTTGCCGGGCATGATCTGACCGCATTGCGTGATTTTTATCACCGGATGGGCTTTCAGGTTGGCCGTCGCAATCTTCATCCCTGGGGTACAGAAAATCATATCATCCAGTTTGACGGTGTGTTTCTGGAATTGATCGGTTTGCCGCCTGAAGGGCAGGGGCTGGCTAAACCCACCCCTTATTTTGCAGCTTTTGTGCGTGATTATCTGGCCAAACGGCAAGGGCTGGCCATGCTGGTGCTGGCCAGCCAAAATGCAATGGCCGATCATGACGCATTCCGGGCGCAAGAGATTGGCTATGGTGAAGTTTTCCATTTTTCGAGACAGGCCGTTCGTCCGGATGGTCAGCCCATTAATGTGGCTTTTTCTTTAGCTTTCGCGCGGCCACACGGCTCCATAAATTGCGGCTTCTTTACATGTCAGCAGCATTTTCCTGAAAATTTCTGGAATCCGGCGTTTCAGACACATGAAAATGGCGTGCTTTCGCTGACAGAGGTTATTTTTGCTGCGGATGAAGCGCACCAACACTCTGTATTCATGGCTGAATTTACCGGTAACAAGCCCCTTGCAGCTGAGGCGGGTCATTCTATCTATGAGCATGAAGGGCAACGTGTCATTGTTGCCCATTCGGATATTCTGCTGCAGAACTATGGGATAGCTGTTGAGAGCGGGCCTCTGCATATGGTAGCTTTGGGGTTTGCCGTGCGGGATCTTGCAGCCTTTAAGGTGCATTTGCAGGCGCAGAACATTGATTATTCCATGTGTCAGGGCCGTGTGATTGTGGGGCCAGCGCAGGCATTTGGTGCCTTTCTGATATTTGCACAGATATAATTTTGAATTTGACCAGACCAAATCTGTGCTGAATTTCACCCTTGAGGCTGATTTATATCTTCCCCTTGGTGAATAAGAAGGATCGCGGGCGTCAAAGCGCTTTGGATAGCTGCATTTTCAGGCGGCCTTGCCTCTCGCCATGCTGAAAAAAATATGCTACGAGCCGCTTTGATTGATAAAGAAGATCTGAAAAGATCACTTTATCTCTCGGTCAAGTGTGATGTTGGGGGGGCTTTTGGTATTATCAAATACCATGGGTTTGAAGTATGAATCTTCATGAAAACATGATACGTGACCGGGGCAGTCAAAACACTTAAACCATTAAGTAAGGATTTTAACGATGAGCGATGTCGCCGAGCGGGTTAAAAAGATTGTAGTTGAACATCTCGGCGTAGATGCCGACAAAGTCGTTGAAGGTGCTAACTTTATCGACGATCTTGGCGCGGATTCGCTTGACACTGTTGAGCTTGTTATGGCCTTCGAAGAAGAATTCGGCGTTGAGATTCCGGATGATGCTGCCGAGCAGATCCAGACCGTCGGCGATGCTGTGAAGTTTCTGTCGAAGAATGCCAAGGCCTGATTGGTCTTTTACACACAGCGCAAATGATTCTTTGCCAGATGATATTCGGCAGTTTTTTCGCTTACGGATAAAGGCAAAGACGTCGAGGGTCGGCAGGGCTATGTCCTCTCCGGCCCTTCTTGTGTGATATATAAACGCATAATGCGTATTCGGGGTGCTGGCCTTGCACTCTGGCGTCGTCATTGAGGGTTGGGTATGGGACACACAATAATAGCCGGATTACGCCGCGTCGTGATTACCGGTATCGGCATGGTCACTCCTCTTGGCGGCAATGTTGACACCACATGGAAGCGCTTGGTGAACGGCCAGAGCGGTGTTCGTGCCATTGAAAGTTTTGATGTCTCGGACATCACCTGCAAGGTAGCCGCACAGATCGTGCGTGGCGATGGCACCGACGGCACCTTCAATCCGGATGAGTGGCTGGATGCCAAAGACCAGCGCAAGGTCGATGATTTTATCCTTTATGCCATGGCTGCGGCCTCACAGGCCCTGAAGGATGCAAACTGGAAACCGGAAACCTATGAGGACCAGACCAGCACGGGTGTGCTGATTGGCTCTGGCATTGGTGGCCTGAATGGCATTGCCGAATCAGGCATTATTTTGAAAGAGCGCGGGCCGCGACGCCTGTCGCCGTTTTTTATTCCGGGCCGGCTGATTAATCTGGCCTCCGGCTATGTGTCGATTATGCACGGGCTGAAAGGCCCTAACCATGCTGTGGTGACGGCTTGCTCCACCGGCGCTCACGCCATTGGTGATGCGGGGCGGTTAATTGCCTTGGGCGATGCCGATGTGATGGTGGCTGGCGGCACTGAGTCTCCGATTTTCCGCCTTTCTCTGGCAGGCTTTGCCGCCTGCAAGGCGCTTTCCTCCAATTTTAACGACACGCCCTCAAAAGCCTCCCGCCCTTATGACAAGGACCGTGATGGCTTTGTCATGGGTGAAGGCGCGGGCTGTCTTGTTCTTGAGGAATATGAGCACGCCAAGGCGCGCGGCGCGCATATTTATGCTGAACTTGTGGGTTATGGGCTCTCCGGTGACGCTTATCACATTACATCACCCTCGCCGGACGGGGATGGGGCCTATCGCGGCATGAAAGCGGCACTGAAACGCGCGGGCATCACCATGGCCGATGTAGATTATGTCAATGCGCATGGCACTTCGACGCCTATGGGTGATGACATTGAGCTTTCCGCCGTTGAGCGACTTGCCGGTGAGGCGGCTGCCAATCTGACCATGTCCTCGACAAAATCCTCGATCGGGCATTTGCTGGGCGCAGCAGGAGCTGTTGAAGCGATTTTCTCTATTCTGGCCATCCGGGATCAGATTGCCCCGCCCACACTCAATCTGGATAATCCTTCGTCCCAGTCGAAAATTGATCTGGTGCCTCACACGGCCAAACACAAAAAAATTGACACTGTCTTGTCCAATTCCTTTGGCTTTGGCGGAACCAATGCGTCGCTCGTGTTCCGGCGTGTGTGATTTTGACTTTAATCCGTCCGGTGTCTCGGGCGGATTTTTCTTGGGCGGCTGTTTTTGGCTGCCTGCAACCCAACCTAAAGCGAGTTTATCATGAGCGTTCAGCGCACTTTTTCAATTTTGAAGCCCGATGTAACCAAGCGCAACCTGACCGGCGCTGTGAATGCGAAAATCGAGGCCGCTGGCCTGCGCATTGTCGCTCAGAAGCGCATTCACATGACCCGCGCTCAGGCTGAAACCTTTTACGGTGTTCATGCTGCCCGCCCGTTTTTTGGCGAACTGGTGGAGATGATGACCTCCGCTCCGGTTGTTGTGCAGGTTCTGGAAGGTGAAAACGCCATTCAAGCTTACCGCGATGTGATGGGCGCAACCAATCCGGCCAATGCTGCCGAAGGCACAATCCGCAAGGAATTTGCGCTCTCGATGGGCGAAAATTCGGTTCATGGTTCGGATGCGCCAGAAACAGCTGCACAGGAAATCGCGCAGTTTTTCTCGGGCAATGAGATCGTCGGTTAATTCAGATTTGAAATATTAAACGTGAAGGCCGGTTCCCAAGCGGGAGCCGGCCTTTTATATAAGCGACCGGTTCAGGCGATGTGCCCGCTCAACCACTTCGCGCTGCCACATCATTTCAAATTTTGTAGCAAAAAGCTGAACGGATGTCTGATCCCGCAGAACAAGCAGATCATTATCCTGATATTTTAAGCCTGAAACCGAGAAATTTGCCGATCCGGTACGCAAAAGCTGGCCGTCAATCACAAAGCCTTTGAGGTGCATAATCGCCATTTGTGCCGGTTTAATTTTGAGCGACACCTGCGGCTGGCGAAACAGATCATCAAGCGCAGCCTGAATACGCAATCCGGGAGATCGGGATGAACCATCCAGATAAAGCCTGATCTGCACGCCGCGATGCGCTGCTTCGGTCAATTCACCAATCACAGCCATATCGGTGAGGACATAAGCCGCCATATCAATGGTTTTACGGGCTGAGCGGATCAGGCCACTGTCAATCTGTTCCAGATTTTCAGTGGGCGCATAATGGATTTCAAAAGATCGTGCAGAATAAGCCGCAGGAACAGCCACAGGCTGGGAACGGATAAAATATGAGCCGAACGGCGCCGAGGACATCAGCCCCAGAGCCAATATCCCGCCAAGGGCAAATGAAAAATGTTTGCGGCCAGTGCGAATAGTAAGCCCCTTAAATTGCAACCTATAAGTGTATATCAGATATTATTCTCATTTTAAACACAAATTTAGACTGAAATGCCGGAGCGATGATAAGTTTATGCAAGCTGGCGGAGCTTCACCTTCCGCGCCTGCTCCACCAGACGGGTGGTTTGCTTGGGCAGGTCCTTGACTATATTTTGCGTGACCAGCCGCCGCCATAAAAAGGCCAGCGGGCCGCTGATCTGCATGGTTGTGCGCAGCTCGATACCGTCTTTATGATTAAGAAATTCGTGAATTCCATACATTCTGGCCAATGGGAAGCGGGTCAGGTCGGTAAAGCTGCGGTTTTTCTCCACGTTGACAAGCTCAAGCCGGAGCTTGGGCCCACTTTTTGGCTGAAAAGTGAAAAATGTACCGGCCTGAAATGCCCCATGCAACTGCGTATAGAGAACATCATCCTGCCAATCTGGCCAATGATCAACATCACTCCAGACATTAAAAATATCGGCGCCGGTTAAATCGCTGACGACTAGACTATATGAACCGCTCCACATGACAGACTCCCCAAGCTCAAACCCTTGAGAGTCAATTTATATGCCTTTAAAATTTATACGAATAGCTTTTTCGGATAAATTTTATAGTTTCAATCAAGAAATTTACATTAAATCTGTTATTTTATTAGGCATTTATCGTATTGATTTACTATAGAGCATTAAGTTGAGAGATTTAAAGAAATCCATTTTTATTGAGCCTCACTATATGCTCGAACAGTGAATAATAGAATTTTTAAAGATTAACTGACTTCACATTCAAAGCCGTGATTTTGCCACCTGCGCCAAAGCCGCCGGATAGGCAATATGCTCTTGCTCAAGCACGCGGGCGCTCAAGGTTTCAGGCGTATCATCAGGCAGCACAGGCACGGCGCGTTGTAAGATAACCGGCCCTTCGTCCATTTCCGGCACTACAAAATGCACAGTGCAGCCATGTTGCGCCACACCATCCGCCAGTGCACGCTCATGTGTATGCAGACCCTTATAGGCAGGCAACAGAGCGGGGTGGATGTTCAGCATCCGGCCTGCCCAGCGATTGACAAAATCCGCAGTCATCAAACGCATAAATCCGGCCAGACAGACCAGCTCGATCTTGTGCTCAAGCAGGATTTTATGCAGCTCGCCCTCAAAAGCCGCTCGGTCTTTGCCATAGAGCTTATGGTCAACCGCTATCGCTGTAATGCCGTTCGCCCGCGCAAATTCTAATCCCGTGGCTTCCGGCCTGTTGGAGATCACCAATACGATGTCTGCCGGGTAATCCTTTGCCTTGGCCGCATGAACAAGGCTCTGCATATTCGAGCCGCGCCCTGAAATGAAAACGGCTGTGCGGATGCGCCGTGTCACAGCGCCAGCGCTCCGATGGTGGTGACGCGTTCGCCGCCTTCATGCGGGGTGAGCCTGCCCAGAAGCACAGCCGTTTCACCCGCCTCTTGCAGCGCGGCAAGAGTCAAGGGCGCGTCCTGTGCCGCAACCACAACAACCATGCCAATGCCGCAATTAAAGGTGCGCAGCATTTCATGTTGCGCCACATTGCCGGTTTTGGCCAGCCAGCTGAACACTGGCGGAACCGCAATGGCTGTCAGATCAAGCTCCACGCCGCAGCCTTCCGGCAATACGCGCGGAATATTATCGGGAAAGCCGCCGCCGGTGATATGGGCCAGCGCTTTGATGGGCGCGCCATTGCGCAGCACCTTGAGCAAGGGCTTCACATAAAGGCGCGTGGGCACAAGCAAGGCTTCCGCCAAGCTCTGCGCAGGTGCGAAAGGCGCGGCATCGGCCCAGTTCAAGCCGGAACGCGCAACAATTTTGCGCACCAGAGAAAAGCCATTGGAATGGACGCCGGAAGACGCCAGCCCGATCAGCACATCGCCCGCGCCAATATCACCGCGCGGCAATAATGTGCCGCGTTCAGCGGCACCGACGGCAAAACCGGCAAGGTCATAGTCGCCAGCGGCATAAAGGCCGGGCATTTCAGCGGTTTCGCCGCCGATCAGCGCGCAGCCGGACTCGATGCAGCCCTGTGCAATGCTTTTGACAATCTCGGCCCCAACCTTCGGGTCCAGTTTGCCTGTGGCATAATAATCGAGAAAAAACAGCGGTTCCGCACCCTGCACGATCAGGTCATTGACACACATGGCGACAAGATCAATGCCGATGGTGGAATGCAAACCGCTTTCAATGGCAATCTTGACCTTGGTGCCCACGCCATCATTGGCCGCAACCAGAATAGGGTCGGTAAAGCCTGCGGCTTTCAGGTCAAACAAGCCACCAAATCCGCCGATTTCTGCATCGGCGCCGGGGCGGCGTGTGGCCCGCACATGCGGCTTGATCGTGTCCACCAGCGCATTGCCTGCATCAATATCAACGCCGGCATCGGCATAGGTGAGTTTGGAATTGCTCTGTGTCATGGTCACCTCGTGCGCTTCGGTTACAAGTTTGCGGATGACAAGGCAAGCCAAACTTGGATCAGAACTTGGCCCTGTCATCTAAAATGAGCAGACGCCGATTTTGAAAAAGATGATAGTCTGGAATGGCGTTTTTCCAGCTAGGCTCAACGGGGGAGCCGCATAATGATGTTTTCCAATTTGCCAAATATAATTACGCTGACACGACTTTTGCTTGTGCCTCTTGTTATTGCCTTCATTTCGGCAGGACTGTGGCTGGATGCCTTCTTGTTTTTTGTGATTGCCGGTGTTTCGGATGCTGTGGATGGCTTTCTGGCGCGCCATTATAATCTGCGTTCAGAACTGGGGGCCTATCTCGATGCGCTTGCCGACAAGGCCCTGCTGACTTCGATTTATGTGATGCTGGCCCTTTCCGGAGCTGTGCCGTTCACGCTCACACTGCTCGTTGTGTCGCGTGATGTGATGATTATCGGCGCGATTATGGTTTCATGGCTGATGTCTCGTCCGGTTGAAATCAAACCGGTTTTTATCTCCAAAGCCAATACAACCGCGCAAATTGGCTTTGCCGCGCTTGTGCTGGGCTCCAAGGCTTTTGCTGTGCCCTTAGGAATTGGTTTTGAAATAGCCTTGGTGATTGTGGTCATCCTGACTATAAGTTCGGCGGCGGTATATCTTGCCCAATGGTTCAGACATATGTCACTTTACCCGTAAAATGAGAGAAATGACCGCCTGATGACGGATGTGAATGTTCCTTATCATAAGCAAATGATGTTCTGGTTGGTGTTGCTGGTTGCGGCCGGATGGGGCATTTATGCTTTGAGCGGGGTTATGCTGCCGTTTGTTGCGGGTCTCGCACTGGGCTATCTGCTGGACCCGCTGGCGCGGCGGTTGCAGATGCTGGGCCTGAGCCGCTTTGTGGCGACGATTGTGATTTTGGCATTTTGTGCGGTGGCCCTGCTGCTGCTGGCCTTGTTGCTTGGCCCCGTTCTGGGGCGGCAATTATCGGGCTTTCTCGATCATCTGCCGCTATATGTGCAAAAATTTCAGGATCTGGCGCTGATTCAGGCCAACTTATTCTCCGAAAAATACGGCAATGCCATTCTGGACAAGCTGGGCATGTCCGCAGGACAGGGCGGCACTTTTGATGCGCAAAAAACCTTGTCCGATTTTGCCGGACAGGCCAGCCAGTGGATTGCCGGTTTTATCCGTTCGCTGATTTCCGGCGGGGCGGCGCTGATTTCGCTCTTGTCGCTCCTTGTGGTGACGCCGGTGGTCGCCTTTTATATTCTGATCGACTGGGACAAGATGATTGCCGCCATCGACAGCCTGCTGCCCTTGGCGCAGCGCGACACCATTCACCAGATTGCGCGTGATATTGACCGCGCATTGGCGGGGTTTATTCGTGGCCAGTCGCTTGTGTGCCTGATATTAGGGCTGTGGTATGGCATCGGCCTGTCGCTGATCGGCCTTAATTTTGGCTTTTTGATTGGCTTTACCGCCGGAATGCTGAGTTTTATTCCTTATGTTGGCTCCCTGACCGCGCTGGCCTTGTCACTGGTGATTGCCATCGTGCAGGGCTGGCCGAACTGGTCTCTCACATTTATGGCTCTGGCTGTGGTGGGTACAGGCCAGTTTATGGAGGGCAATGTGCTCTCGCCCAAGCTGGTGGGCGCCTCTGTGGGGTTGCATCCGGTGTGGCTGATGTTTGCCCTGCTGGCTTTTGGTTCGGTGTTCGGCTTTACAGGATTGCTCATCGCGGTGCCTGTGGCGGCGGCTTTGGGCGTTTTGGTGCGGTTTGCGCTGGCGCAATATCGCCGGAGTAAATTTTATCTTGATATGGACCCCGCGCCATGAAAATGCCGGGCACCACTCTCCCGCAACAATTACCGCTGGATTTAGCCTTAAAACCGCGTTTCGGGGCCGAGGATTTTCTGGTTTCCAGCTCGAATGACTCTGCCTATGCCATGATCGAGGACTGGCCACACTGGCCAACCCATGCTGTGCTGCTGGCAGGGCCTTCAGGTGCAGGCAAAAGTCACCTTGGTGCAATATGGTCATCAAAGGCCCATGCCAGTGTCGTGACAGCGCGAACCCTGGCGCAGGCCGACCCCTTGGCGCTTGTGCGGGCACCGGCTCTGCTTATCGAAGATATTGACCGGCTGGGAGATGAGCCCGAGGCGGCTGAAACAGCGCTTTTCCATGTGATGAACGCCGCAAAAGCGCAGGGCATCAGCCTGTTGCTGACCTCCCGCGCCGGGCCTGACCAATTAGTGCTGAACATTGCCGATGTGCGCTCTCGTCTGCGGGCGGCCTATCTGCTGGAGCTTGGCCCGCCGGATGATGCTCTGCTGCGCGCGGTGATTGTCAAATTATTTGTCGACAGGCAGCTGGTTGTTGATGTTGGTGTGGTGGAATATCTGGCCCTGCATCTGGAGCGCTCGCTGGACGCGGTGCGCCATACAGTGACTGTGCTGGACCGTCAGGCATTGGCTTTGGGGCGGCGCATTACCCGCCAGATGGCGGCCGATGTTTTGAAAAGCATTGACGGAACTGTCAGCTAAGGACAAACTTGCAGAAATATCCGCGGTGTCATGCAGGTTTCATATAGGCTGCTTACCAATTTTTCAGTTAAATTAAGGATCATCCAGCCCATGCAGCTTGAAAATTCGCCCACGGACAACGCAGAAAATCTGGTGACGAACGCGCCTGTTCTTGCGGAGCTGCCTGCGGACAGATTTATCAACCGTGAATTGTCCTGGCTGGAATTCAACCGCCGCGTTCTGGCGGAAGCCTCAAATCCGAACCATCCATTGTTAGAACAGCTTCGCTTTTTGTCGATTTCCGCCAATAATCTTGATGAATTTTTTATGGTGCGGGTGGCTGGCTTGCGCGGGCAGGTGCGCGAAGGCGTCGCGACCCCCAGCGAGGATGGGCTGACCCCCGTTGAACAATTATCCCGCATCAGCGAAAGGGTGGGGGTGCTCGCCTCTGATCAGCAGGCCCGCTGGCGCGAGCTGCGCCAGGAGCTGAGTCAGGCCGGCATTGTCATTACCGAACCTGCCGAGCTGACCGGACGCGAAGCCAAATGGCTGGAAGACCATTTTCTCCAGCATATTTTTCCCGTGCTGACCCCGCTGGCGGTAGATCCGGCCCATCCCTTTCCGTTCATTCCGAATTTCGGATTTTCGCTGGCGCTGGAACTTGTGCGCCCCAATGATGGCCGCGCCCTCAATGCTTTGATCCGTTTGCCCAATAAAATTGACCGTTATGTGCGTTTGCCGGATGTTGAAGGCTCGTCTGTTGCCCGTTTTGTGACATTGGAACATGTCATTGCCGCGCATACGGGCCGCCTATTCCCCGGCTATCTCGTCAAGGGGCATGGCGCTTTCCGTATCTTGCGCGATTCCGATCTGGAAATCGAGGAAGAGGCGGAAGACCTTGTGCGCCTGTTTGAAACAGCGTTGAAAGCGCGGCGGCGCGGGGTGGTGATCCGTCTGGAAATTGACGCCAATACGCCGGAAGCCCTGCGCAAATTCGTCGCCAATGAGTTGCATGTGGCGGATGATGAAGTGTTCAATGTGGATGGAATGCTGGCCCTCAATGACCTCGGCTTTATTGTCGGGCAGGATCGGCCAGACCTGAAGTTCAAGCCCTATAATGCCCGTTTTCCTGAGCGCGTGCGCGACAATGGCGGGGATTGTTTTGCCGCGATCCGACAGAAGGATCTGGTTGTTCATCACCCTTATGAATCCTTCGATGTTGTGGTGCAGTTTCTGGCGCAGGCCGCGCGCGACCCCAATGTTGTGGCGATCAAGCAAACCCTTTACCGCACCTCGAATGACAGCCCGATCGTTCGCGCGCTGATTGAGGCGGCGGAGGCGGGCAAATCTGTGACCGCGCTGGTGGAACTCAAAGCCCGTTTTGATGAGGAGGCGAATATTCGCTGGGCGCGTGATCTCGAGCGGGCAGGCGCGCAGGTGGTTTTCGGTTTTATTGAATTGAAAACCCATGCAAAATTGTCAATGGTCGTGCGGCGGGAAGGCGGCAATCTTGCCACCTATTGCCACATTGGCACCGGCAATTATCACCCCATCACCGCGCGCGTTTATACAGACGTCTCATTTTTTACCGCTGATCCGGTGATTGCGCGGGATGTGTCGCATATTTTCAATTTTATCACCGGTTATGCCGAACCGGCGGGATTGGAGCGCATGTCTGTCTCGCCCATTTCGATGAAGGCCGATTTTCTGGCCCATATCGACAAGGAAATTGGATTTGCCAAGGCCGGCAAGCCCGCAACCATCTGGGCAAAATGCAATTCGCTGGTTGATCCTGAAATTATTGATGCGTTTTACCGCGCCAGTCAGGCGGGCGTAAAAATAGATCTGATCATCCGGGGCATTTGCTGTCTGCGTCCGGGGGTTCCGGGCCTGTCTGAAAATATCCGCGTGAAATCCATCATCGGGCGTTTTCTTGAACATGCCCGCATTTATGTGTTTGGCTGCGGCCATGCCTTGCCGCACCCCAAAGCCAAGGTTTATATAGCCTCGGCAGACCTGATGCAGCGCAACCTTGACCGCCGTGTTGAAGTTATGGTGCCCATTCTCAACCCAACCTGTCATGATCAGGTGCTGGATCAAATTATGGTTGCAAACCTTATCGACAACCAGCAGAGCTTTCGTGTATTGCCCGATGGATCGAGTGCGCGCATAAATCCAGCGGAAGGTGAGGAGCCTTTCAACGCGCATAATTATTTTATGACCAATCCGAGTTTGTCCGGCCGTGGAAAATCACTCAAAGACTCAAGCCCCCGCACACTCTTCCGCCGTGTTGAAGGGCGCTAGCCGCCCGAATGTGGTCAGCGATGCCCCAGGGCGCATTGAATATGGCCGCCCCACGGCGATTGTCGATATAGGTTCAAATTCTGTCCGCCTTGTTGCCTATGAAGGTGAGGGGCGTGCGCCGAACCATATTTTCAACGAGAAGGTTCTGTGCGGTCTGGGCAAAGGTGTTGTCACCACCGGACGGCTGAATGATGAGGCCATTGATAAGGCCCTTGCAGCCTTGCGCCGCTTTCGCGTCTTGTGCGGATCCATGAATGTCGGGGATATTCATGTGCTGGCAACGGCTGCGGCACGCGATGCAAAGAACGGCCCCGAATTTCTTGCCGCCGCCGAGGAGGCAATCGGCGCGCCGATACAGCTGCTTTCCGGCCCGCGCGAGGCGGAACTTTCGGCACTGGGGGTTGTATCCTCATTCTACCAGCCGCAGGGTGTTGTCGGAGATATGGGTGGCGGTTCACTCGAACTGATTGAAGTGAACGGAAACCGGATTGGTGCGGGCGTATCGCTAGGTCTGGGAGGCTTGGCGCTGATGGACCGTTCAGGCCGGTCGATTAAGGCTGCGGCCAAAATCGTCCGCGATTCGTTGAAAAAAGTGCCGCAGCTCAAAGCCCTGAAAGGCAAAAATTTTTATGCGGTGGGCGGCACATGGCGCGCTTTGGCCCGGCTGCACATGACCCAGCGCAATTATCCGCTCAATGTCATGCATAATTATGTGATACCGGCCAATGAAGCGGTCGATTTTGCATCGCTGGTGGAGCGGGTCGAAACGGATGCGCTGGTGTCGATTGATTCCGTGTCGTCGCAACGCCGCCCACTACTGGCCTATGGCGCTGTTGTTCTGGATGAGATCATTCGTATCGCCAAGCCGAAACAGATTGTGATTTCAGCCATGGGTGTGCGTGAAGGCTTGCTCTATGAGCGCCTGAGCGATGATTTGCGGGATCAGGACCCGCTGTTATGCGCGGCACGCGACCTGAACCTGCTGCGCTCGCGCAGCCCTGAGCATGGTGAGGACCTTTGCCGCTGGACAGATGTATTTTTTGCCTCTGCCCCGATGGATGAAAAGCCTGAGGAGGTGCGCCTGCGCCATGCCGCCTGTCTTTTGGCCGATATTGGCTGGCGTGCGCACCCTGATTATCGCGGCGAACTTTCGCTGAACACCATTGCCCATGCCGCTTTTATGGGAATCGACCATCCAAGCCGCGCCTTTCTGGCGCTGACCTCGGTGTATCGGCATATTGGCGTGCAGGAAAATGTGAGTGTGCAGCTGCGGGCGCTGGTGTCCACACGGATGCTGGATCATGCCCGTATTTTAGGCGCTGCGATGCGCGTGGCCTATATTCTGTCTGCGGCCATGCCGAATGTGTTGCTGCGGACAGAAATGCTCTGCATCAAGGATAATCTGGTGCTGGCTCTGCCCCCAGAGCTTGCGGATCTCGCCTCTGACCGGCTGTATAACCGGCTGCGTCAACTGGCCCGTTTAATCGGACGCAATGCCATCATCACTGTGGAAGATCATGGAGATGAACGTTAAGGGTTCAGCTTCTCTCTATCCGTCTGGCAAGATATGTGCTTGGTAAAGTCATAAAATTGTCATGGGCCGAGAATAGGTTTTGAATATGGATGATTATCTTTTCTCTTACGCCGAACCCAATACACCGCCCGTGAAGCGGCATATGATTCGCCTCATCGAAAAGGCGACGGGTCAGCCCTATCTCAAGCGGCTCTATTTAAAGAGCCAACAAAACTATTCAGGTGGGTGCAGTTTTTTTGACGATGCTGTGCGGATGTTGTCGCTGGATGTGAACTATGATGCCGAGGCGCTTGCGGCCATTCCGGCACAGGGGCCAGTGGTGATCGTTGCCAACCATCCTTACGGTGTGCTGGATGGAATTGTCATTTCATGGTTGATCAGCCGCGTGCGTGAGGATTTTCTGGTGCTCACCAATGCCGTTTTGCTGCGTGCGCCTGAAATCCGTGACTATGTCCTCGCCGTTGACTTTTCTGACACGCCCGAAGCCATGGAAACCAACATCCGTTCGCGCGCCCGCGCCCGCGCTCATCTGGACGCTGGCGGCGTGATTGTGGTCTTCCCCGCCGGCGGCATTTCCACTGCGCCGGATCGTCTGGGCCGCAAGCCGGCGGTGGATGCCCCCTGGGGCACATTTACGGCCAATCTCATCCAGCGTTCAAAGGCACCTGTGGTGCCGATCTGGTTTGCCGGACAGAACAGCCGCCTGTTTCAGATTGCCAGCCATTTAAGCATGTCTCTGCGGCTGTCTCTGGTGTTTCACGAGGTGCGCAGCCGTGTGGGCACAGTTTTGCCGGTGGTGATTGGCGCGCCCATTCCCTTTTCAGAACTGAGCGACATTAAAGACCGTCAATCCCTGATGAATGAGCTGCGCCGCCGCACCTATCAGCTGGCTGAGCGGCTTTCACCGGCCCTATCAGCCAAAGCCGTCAAGCGCCGCCCGCGCCCGGTGGAGCTGGCGGTGCGGGCCAATGTGGCCCTTAAAAACCTGATCGAAAAGAAGCGGGCCAAGGCCCGCAAACATTCGGCCAACTAACCCCTGCCGCGATAGGGGTCCACGCCTTGCTCTGGCACCCAGACGCCCTGTGGCACTTCGCCATGCTGATAAAACACGTCAATCGGGATGCCGCCGCGCGGATACCAATAGCCGCCGATGCGCAGCCATTTGGGCGCAAGCAGCGCAATCAGGTCTTTGGCAATCTGAACCGTGCAACCCTCATGAAAGGCACCGTGGTTGCGATAGCCGAACAGATAGAGCTTCAGGGATTTTGATTCGACCAGCCATTGACCCGGCACATAGTCGATGACCAGATGGGCAAAGTCCGGCTGTCCCGTAACCGGACAGAGCGAGGTGAATTCCGGTGCGGTGAACCGCGCGACATAATTGTCATCCGGATGCGGATTGGGCACCTTTTCCAGCACTTCGGCCTGCGGATGTTGCGGGATGGGCACGCTCTGGCCCAGCGCTTTTGTATCAAGAGGCGTATCGGTCATAAATTATCCCTCATATGGGTGCAAAAATCAGAATGATCCTGCGCATGGTGTATCAACTGTCATGTGCATTTTCTAAGACTTTATGCCATATAGATTTTGAATTCGGCAGATCAAGCCGAAGCCAAACCCAAGAGGCCAAGAATGACAGCAATTATCGACGTACATGCCCGCCAGATTTTGGACAGCCGTGGCAACCCCACCATTGAAGTGGATGTGACTCTGGAAGACGGCTCTTTTGGCCGCGCGGCAGTTCCGTCGGGTGCATCCACCGGCGCGCATGAAGCCGTTGAGCTGCGCGATGGCGACAAAAGCCGTTACAGCGGCAAGGGCGTGTTGAAGGCTGTGGACAGCGTCAATAATGAAATTGCCGATGCGCTGGATGGCTATGATGCCGAAGATCAGGTGCTCATTGACCAGATTATGATTGACCTCGACGGTACCCCCAACAAGGCCCGCCTTGGCGCTAATGCCATTCTGGGCGTGTCGCTGGCGGCGGCCAAGGCCTCCGCAGATGCGGCGGGTCTGCCGCTTTACCGCTATATTGGCGGCACGCAGGCGCGAATCCTGCCGGTGCCAATGATGAATATCGTCAATGGCGGCGTTCATGCCGACAATCCGATCGATTTTCAGGAATTTATGGTTCTGCCTGTGGGTGCACCCTCCCTGTCTGAGTCCGTGCGCTGGGGCGCCGAAGTGTTCCATGTGCTGAAATCAGCGCTGAAAAAAGCGGGCCATAACACCAATGTCGGCGATGAGGGTGGTTTTGCGCCCAATCTGCCTTCCGCCGAGGCCGCTCTCGACTTCTGCATGAAGGCGATTGAAACCGCAGGTTTCAAGGCGGGCAAGGATATGTTCCTTGGCCTTGACTGCGCCTCGACCGAGTTTTTTAAAAATGGTGCCTATCATTATGAAGGCGAGGGCAAAACCCGCACCATCCAGCAGCAGGCCGAATATCTGGCCAAACTGGCCCATGATTATCCCATAGCCACCATCGAAGACGGCATGTCGGAAGACGACTGGGAAGGGTGGAAAATCCTCACCGACCTCGTGGGCAAGAAAATTCAGCTTGTGGGCGATGATTTGTTCGTCACCAATGTCACCCGCCTGTCGGACGGCATCAAAAAGGGCGTGGGCAATTCGATTCTGGTTAAGGTCAACCAGATCGGCTCCCTCACGGAAACGCTGAATGCTGTCGATATGGCGCAGCGCGCGGGCTATACGGCTGTGATGTCGCACCGCTCCGGCGAGACCGAGGATTCGACCATTGCCGACCTTGCGGTGGCCACAAATTGTGGTCAGATCAAGACTGGTTCTCTGGCCCGTTCCGACAGATTGGCCAAATATAATCAGCTGATTCGTATTGAGGAAGAACTGGGTTCTCAGGCGCTTTATGCCGGCTATAATGCGCTGAAAGCACTGTCACGCTAAAAAATGCAATTAAATATCTGGAGATGACCATGACACAGCGGCAAAACGGTTCCTTTATTCGGCGGGCCTTTTTGCCGTTGTTGGTTTTTCTGGCCTTTTTGGGAGCCATGCCCGCGCGTGCGGACGGGCCGGAAACCATCACCATTGTGACAGGGAAGGGGGCTCAGAACTTCAGTGTCGAGATTATGGAAACGCCGGAGCAGCATGAGCGCGGGCTGATGTTTCGCCGCTCCATGCCGGCCGATCATGGCATGTTGTTCAATTTCCACATCTCCCAACCGGTGATGATGTGGATGAAAAATACTTATATTCCACTGGATATGATTTTTACCGACCAGAGCGGCAAAATCACTTGGATTGCCGAAAACGCCGAGCCCTTGTCCGAATCAATCATTCCTTCGCATGGGCCAGTCTATGCGGTGCTGGAGGTGAATGCGGGTGTGGTGGCGCGGCTCAAGATTCATGTGGGCGATATGATGAAAGCCTCCATTTTTCAAAATTAAGGCGATGTGCGGGCGCAAGATCAAAACCGATTGTCACAGACAATGTGCCATCCATGCCCGCCCCGAGGGCAAGACCAAACGCATAGTGATGGGTTTATAACGGTGATCAAGATGTGCAGCCATTGCAAATAATCTTGCGGCAGCATTGGGATCAAACAGTCCGGAAAAGCCCTTCACACCGGCATCCCGGCGTTGATAATCGAACATAACGCGCGAATGAGCAAATTCCTCATGTTGTTTTTGCCCGGTAACATAAGGAATCATCCAGTTCAGGGCATCTTCCAGACCGGCATCTGATGTGCCGCGCAGCGGCAGCCAGTCCTGCCCGCCATAACGCGCCATAGCCACCGCACGCACCAATTCTTCCAGATCATAAATGACATAATAGAGCGCATCACGCTGTTCAAAATCCTCGGTTCGGCCATCTGCCCGAATATTGCGGCTGAGATGGGCCTGAAACTGCCGCCGCGCTTCTGTCAGCATGGCTTTATCATTCAAGGCGACAGCGGCAAAAGTCATGAGCTTCACCCGATGCGCGAACCAGTTATTGACCGCGCGCGTATCCCCGGAGGCCAATCCCGGGCCTTTGCCATCGCTATATCCCGTTCCCAGCCTTGCAATGAACTCATGCGCGACCTGCTGCGTCTCCGCAGGAAGGTCATGGCGCGCCATCAGATAGGCCTCCATATAGGCATCAAGATTGGTCTCATCGATCGGGTTGAAATCGGGTTTATAGACCTTGGCCCAGGCAGTGAGCAGCTGGCTGAGGGTTTCAAGGTCGCTTTGATTGTGATGCGCCTGCCATAATATGGCCAGATCGCGCATCAGCGGCCAGTCCTTTTCGGCTTCAAGGCTTTGATCCCATAGATCCCTATGCGGCAAAGTCCCTTCCGTATGCACATGCTCGATGGCGCGGGGAGCTGGCGCCCGCAAACCCTCTGCTTCCTTGCGGATGGCAAGAATATCCGCAGGATCAAGCGCGGCACACCAGCCTTTTTCGGCTGCCGCAGCGTTTTGCACGGCTATTGCGCATGAAAAAATCATAAGAATAATAGTTTTCATCATGGCCAGCGCCTCCATATAGAAAACTATTTATATCTTGAATATGATATCAAAAATTATCTTAAAGTATTGGATTTTTTTATTATAATACAATATTGATAAAATTCAAGAGATTACAGGCTCGTTCTAGTTTTATATTTCAAAAAGCCACAAACAGGCGCATCAGCACCCTGCCAACGAGCCGCTTTGAACACCGCCGAAAAGGGTTCAATGCTTGAATATTTTCAAGCAAGCCTGAGGTTTAGACATTGGCTAAGCACAGGGCATACGCGCCCATTGCGCAACACATGCCATATCATCTGAATAGATCTGAAAGATTGGCTGGGAAACCTGGATTCGAACCAAGATTGACGGAGTCAGAGTCCGCAGTTCTACCGTTGAACTATTTCCCAAGGCGCTTGCTTGTAGGCGATGACATAACCGAGCTTGCGGGAGAAGGCAAGCGCATTGTTTCGCGTTTTTTTATCTCTTATGACTTGCGGGGCGGGCTTTGTCTGGTTATAGGCATAAGCATCAGTGAAAACGGACTGACATTTGTCTGAGGCCTCGTGGCGGAATGGTTACGCAGAGGACTGCAAATCCTTGTATGGGGGTTCGATTCCCTCCGAGGCCTCCAAATGCCGTATCCTGCAAGTAATATATAGAGCTACATTCAATTTGTAACGCGCTCTCACCGTTGCAGCTCAAGACAGGTGGAAATCATGAACGCTGAAACTCAACGGCAAATGATGGTCGATGGACAGATCCGCACCAATGAAGTGTCGGATCCAGCTTTGCTTGAGGCTCTTTACACGCTTGCCCGAGAGATATTTGTTCCGGCGGCAAGCGCTGCCGTTGCCTATTCCGATCTTGAAATTCAGCTCGGACATGGCCGCGCCCTGCCAACCCCGATGGTGGCTGCAAAATTGATTCAGGCCTTGTCGCTGCTTCCCGGAGAGCAGGTTCTCGACGTGGCGGGGGGCACTGGATATTCGGCTGCGCTCATGGCCAGCATGGGGGCTGATGTTGTGGCGCTTGAGGACATTGCCGAATTGTCAACCGCAGCTCAGGCCAATTTCGAACGTCTTTCTCTCCACAAAGCCCGGTCGCAAATCGGCGCGCTGGACGGTGCCCAAATTCAGGGCGCATTGTTTGATGCAATCCTGATCAACGGGTCGGTGGATGATGTGCCGTCAAAGCTCCTGAACCTGCTCAAGGATCGTGGCCGGTTGATCGTGGTTATTGGCCATGGCCGGTCTGCAAAGGCCGTGCAGTTTGAGCGCTGCGCCCATGATTTTAGTGCGCGTAATCTGTTTGACGCCGCCGCACCTGCGCTTACCGCATTTCAGAAAAAGCCTGAATTCGTGTTTTGAAGCCGATGATGTTTATAGATCTGTCTGGGTGTTGCTTTAATATCAAAAATTCCAAAAATAAGCAGGCAGACATAGAAAATAAGTGGGCAAATCTGGATAAGAACATTGCTTGCCATTCATCATGAGATATGATCGTAAGCCTATATTAAGAATTTGGGATGGCGCTGGAACGGCGTTGTAATTTGGGGTTGAGTATGACAAATCGGGTATTTGCTGGGGCTATATTTAAAAATTTGTCACGCGTTTTGCTGGCCTCTGTCCTCATTCATACAACTCAGGGATACGCCGAGACCTTACAGTCGGCCTTGTCTGCAGCCTATCTCAACAATCCCACTTTGAATGCGCAGCGCGCCGCCACCCGCGTTGCCGATGAAAATATTCCAAAGGCAACAGCCGGTTATCGCCCCACGGTGACGGCGACAGCCCAGGGCGGGCCACAAAATTCAACATCGAACTATACGTCCAGTGGCGTTGATTATCATACCGATACAAACACGATACCGCGTTCGCTTGGCGTCAGTGTCACAGAAAATCTGTGGAACGGCAATCGCACCGCAAACAGTGTCAGTCAGGCCAAAACACAGGTGCTTGCACAGCGTGAAACCCTGCGAAATACCGAACAAAATGTTTTTCAGGATGGCGTCACCTATTACATGAATGTGCTGCGCGACTCGGCCATTTATGACCTGCAGAAAAACAACGTAGAAGTGTTGCGCGAGCAGCTCCGCCAGACACAGGACAGATTTAAAGTAGGTGAAGTCACCCGCACAGACGTGGCGCAGGCCGAAGCCAGCCTGGCCAAAGGTCAGTCGGATCAGCTTGTTGCCGAATCCAACCTCAAAACCAGCATGGCCAATTACCGGCTGGTTGTTGGCAAGGAGCCGACAAAGCTTGATCCTGTCAAGCCTGTTACGACAGGCCTTCCCGCAAATCTGGATGAAGCCATCCGCATTTCTCAGGCTGAACATCCTGCCATTCTTGCGTCGATTTATGGTGTTGATTCGGCAAGCCTGAGCGTGAAAATTGCGGAAGGCTCGCTTTATCCAAGTGTTGGGTTGGTGGGACAGCTCCAGAAATCTTATGATTCTGTCAACAATATCTCCGGTTCGCGCTCTTGGGTTGCTTCGGTGATCGGGCAGATTTCTGTTCCGATTTATGATGGCGGAACCACAACATCCACAATTCGCCAAGCCAAGGAAACCGTCGGTCAGCAGCAATTACAAACCAGCGCCCAGCGTGATCAGGTGCGCGCAGCTGTTGTGTCCTCATGGGGCATTCTGTCCAATTCCAAAGCCGTGGTTGAGGCCTCGCAGGCACAGGTTAACGCGGCCGAGCTTGCGCTTAATGGTGTGCGCGAAGAAGCCAAAGTGGGGCAGCGCACAACACTCGACGTGTTGAATGCGCAGCAAACCCTGCTCAATGCCCGTGTTAGCCTGGTGACCGCCCAACGTGACCGCGTTGTCGCGTCCTATTCCATGTTGTCGGCCATCGGTCGCTTATCGGCCGCCAGTCTGAAACTTCAGGTTGCGCATTATGATCCGAAGGTTCATTTTGAGCAGGTTAAGGATAAGTGGTACGGCTTGCGCGCGCCTGACGAAAAATAAGATCCGCCGACAATCAGAGCAATGGCGTGTTGTTGTTCGGAATTGTTCGTTTAATATATAAGTTCATTGAGTGTTTGAGTCTGGTTTCAGTGTGAACTCCGTCAACCCTCATGTGAGACATACGAGAATTCCATGAATGCAAGCGTGAATCCAAACTCTAAAGAGCGCCTCGCTGCCGATCAGCGTGCGAATGAGCCATCTATGGAGGAAATTCTTGCCTCGATACGCCGTATTATTTCCGATGGAGATGCAGCCCCTGCGCCGCAGCCCCGAAGCGTTGAGAAGCGTTCAGAGTCAATTTTGCCCATGCCAAGACTACAGGAGCCCCAAAAGCATCCCGAGGGGGCAATTCGCCGGGAAGAACCCGTTTTGCGTCGTGAGGACACGATTATTCCTATGACAACACCACGCCAAACCGTGCAGGAACCGGTCAAAGCGAATTTTTCCGAGTTTTTTGAACATTCTGCCCCCGTATTGCGGGGCACAGATCAAAGTGAAGATGCGCCTCGCCGGAGTGATCCGGATAGTGGTTTGCTGTCGCAAGAAGCCAATAAAGCGATATCCAGTTCATTTGCCGCCCTGTCAACCATTCAGTCCGTGATGGATAAAACCACTATGGATGATATGGTAACGCAGCTTCTGAAGCCCATGCTGAAAAGCTGGCTTGACCATAATTTGCCGGCACTGGTGGAAAAACTGGTGCGGGCCGAGATTGAACGCGTCGCGCGCGGGTCAAAATAATACATAACCCCTGTGAATTTAGCCGCTCTTTACCCCACGCTCATTGACACTCTCATGAGCGTGAGCTTTTGTGCATTCACATTTCAGGACCTTCAAAGAGAAATATCATGATGGACAATCGTTTCGAGCCCAAATCTGTTGAAGCCCGTATTGCGGCGGCATGGGAGGATGCAGCTGCATTTCGGGCTGGCCGCGCAGACAGGGCAGGGGCCGAACCCTATTCGATTGTTATCCCCCCGCCCAATGTCACCGGCAATCTGCACATGGGGCACGCTCTCAATAATACATTGCAGGATATTTTATGCCGGTTTGAGCGGATGCGGGGCAAGGATGTCCTGTGGCAGCCCGGCACCGACCATGCCGGCATTGCCACGCAGATGATTGTCGAACGGCAGCTGGCCGAGCGCAAATTGCCGGGCCGCCGCGACATGGGCCGCGAGGCCTTTCTGAAACGGGTCTGGGAATGGAAAGCCGAATCGGGCGGCGCGATTGTCAACCAGCTCAAGCGTCTGGGCGCGTCCTGTGATTGGTCGCGCGAGCGCTTCACTATGGATGAGGGCCTGTCCAAGGCCGTTGTGAAGGTTTTTGTCGAACTGCATAAAAAGGGACTGATTTATAAGGCCAAACGCCTTGTGAACTGGGACCCGAAGTTTCTCACCGCGATTTCCGACCTTGAGGTTGAACTGGTCGATGTGAAGGGCCATTTGTGGCACTTCAAATATCCGATTGAAAATTCGGATGAATTTATCATTGTCGCCACCACGCGCCCCGAAACCATGCTGGGGGATACGGCCATTGCCGTGCATCCCGAAAATGAAAAGCTCAAACATTTCATTGGCCAACATGCCATTCTGCCGCTTGTGGGCCGACGCATTCCGATTGTGGCCGATGATTATGCCGATCCGGAGAAGGGCACAGGTGCGGTTAAAATCACGCCTGCACATGATTTCAACGATTTTGAGCTGGGCAAACGGCATAATCTGCCACTGATCAATATTCTCGATGCCGAGGCCAAATTATCGCTCTGGGGCAATTCCGAATTTATCCAGAATGTGCCGCCCTCCGCCGATCTCGACCACATTCTGACCCTGCATGGACTGGACCGCTTTGCGGCGCGCAAAGCCATTGTGGCTTTGATGGAACAGCGGGAACTGCTCGATAAAATCGAGCCGCATGTGCATAAGGTGCCGCATGGCGACCGTTCCGGCGTTGTGATTGAACCCTGGCTCACTGATCAATGGTATGTGGATGCCAAAACTTTGGCCGCGCCTGCGCTGGCGGCTGTCAGAGAGGGGCGCACCCGTTTTGTGCCCAAAAATAATGAGAAAGTCTATTTCCACTGGCTGGAAAATATCGAGCCCTGGTGCATTTCACGTCAGCTCTGGTGGGGACACCAGATTCCGGCATGGTATGGGCCGGATGGTGAGGTTTTCGTCGCCGAGACACAGACTGAGGCTGAAGCCGCCGCCCTGAAGCATTATGGTCATGTCTGCGCTTTGCGCCGCGATGAGGACGTGCTCGATACATGGTTTTCTTCGGCCCTCTGGCCATTTTCAACCCTCGGCTGGCCGGAAGATACGCATGAACTGAAGCGGTTTTATCCGACCTCCGTTGTGGTCACCGGTTTTGACATCATCTTTTTCTGGGTGGCCCGCATGATGATGATGGGTATCCAGTTTTGCGAGGATGTGCCCTTTCATGACATTTATATTCACGGCCTTGTTCTCGACGAGAAAGGCCAGAAAATGTCCAAAACCAAGGGCAATGTGGTTGATCCGCTTGAATTGATTGATCAATATGGCGCAGATGCATTGCGGTTCTTCATGGCGATTTCTGCGACGCAGGGGCGCAATATCAAAATGGCCAAGGCGCAGGTCGAAGGCTACCGCAATTTTACCACCAAACTCTGGAATGCGGCGCGCTTTGCCGAAATGAATGCCTGCATCCGGCGTGAGGGTTTTGACCCTGCAACGGTTAAAGCCCAGCTTAATCAATGGATTATAGGCGAATCGTCAAAAACCGTCGCGGCTGTTTCCGCCGCCTTTGAAGCCTATCGCTTCAATGAGGCCGCAACACATGCCTATCGGTTTGTCTGGAATATTTTTTGTGACTGGCATCTTGAACTGGTGAAGCCTGTTTTACAAGGTGAGGATGGAGCCGAAAAGGACGAAACGCGTGCAACCATTGCTTATGTGCTGGATGAAATTCTAAAACTTCTGCACCCCTTTATGCCGTTTATCACGGAAGAGCTCTGGGCGATCAAGGGCGAACAGGGCCCGGCGCGGGCCGGTTTGCTGGCTTTGGCGCAGTGGCCTGTATCTATTGGCGTGACCCATCAGGACGCGGAGGCGTCAATCGGCTTTATCGTTGATCTTGTGTCAGAAATCCGTTCTGTCCGTGCCGAGATGAATATCAATGCCGGTGCGCTGATACCGCTCAGCTTCGTCGCAGCCAGCACGCAAATCCAGAATCTTGTGGCCATGCGCGGAGATACCATCAAGCGTCTGGCGCGCATTTCAGACATTACATTCGAGGCAGAGGCCCCAGCCGGTTCTGTCCAGCTTGTTGTGCGCGGACAGAGTGCGGCTTTGCCTTTGGCCGGTCTCATCGACTTTGCGGCTGAACGCGCGCGCCTGACCAAAGAAATCGATAAATGGCAGGCCGAGGTGGATAAGATTGACGCCCGCTTCGCCAATGCTGATTTTGTGGCCCGCGCCAAGGACGAAGTGATTGAAGAAAATCGTGAACGGCAACGCGAAGCCGTTGCGCGCATTGCAAAATTACGCCAGGCCCTTGCCGGACTCGGGAGTGGTTCAGTACCATCTGGAGCATGATATGTGACAATTCTGCTACACATACTCAGGATTTATCATTTTAACTGTTCGGGGCATAAATTGCCCCGATTAGGCCATAAACTTTCCGCTATTTCTTGTGCATTATGAACTGTAGATGACCAGAAGGCATTTATAGTCATCTCATATATATTGCGCGGGTGTGAGTGCTGTTCGATGGCCTTGAAATTGGAAACGTGCAGGACTGTTGAAAGGCGGCATATTATGTCGTCCTTGCATTCATTGTGCATGAGGCGCGTTTATGCATAAGCGCTCTCTGGGTTTCGGCCTTATGGTATTGATGCTGCGCTCCGTCTCTGCATTGGCTTTGGATGGTACGCCCTCTCCCGCCAACCAAAAGCCTGAAATTCCGTTATTTACCAATCCGCAAGATGCGTTTCGTGAAGGTCTGGAAGATTACCAGCTCGGCGCATTCGAAAATTCTGTGGCCGCTTTGAAATATGCCGCCTCGCAGGGCTATCCGCTGGCCCAATGGAAACTGGGCCGCATGTATGCGGATGGGGACGGTGTCCAGCATGATGATGCGCTGGCCTATAATTATTTTCTCGGCATCGTCAACAATTTCCGCGATGATGACCAGGACGAGATGGGTGGTCGGGAATTGTCTTTTATTTCCAATGCCTTCGTCGCTGTTGGAATTTATGCGCTCAATGGAATCAGCAAAGCCAAAATTGAGCCTGATCCGGGCCGTGCCTTTTCGATGTTTCAATTTGCGGCGATGAATTTTGGCGACCCGAACGCGCAGTACAATCTGGCCCGGATGTATCTTGAAGGGCGCGGCTGTGAAAAAGATCCACGACAGGCCGCACGCTGGCTCAATCTGGCCGCAGAAAAACATCATTCCGCCGCACAGGCTTTACTGGGGCACATGCTGTTTTTCGGACAGGGCGTGCAGCAGCAAAGGGGCAGGGGGCTGATGTGGCTGACTCTGGCCCATGATGCCGCCACTTCGGCCAAAGATGCCTGGATCAACGAGCTTTATGACAATGCCGTTAAA